>CAIMDX010000026.1 GCA_903839905.1 uncultured bacterium | reverse complement strand
TTCGTGGGAGTGGGAGCCAGCAGGATCAGGGACCTTTTTGCCACAGCAAAAAGACACCAGCCTTGTTTGATCTTTATTGATGAACTGGATAGTATCGGCAAAGTCAGGGGCCCGGCTTTTGGCGGCGGACACGAAGAAAGAGAGCAGACCTTGAACCAAATGCTTACCGAGATGGACGGGTTTGAGCCGAATGACAAATTAATCGTTTTAGCGGCTACTAATCGTCCCGATGTTTTGGACCCGGCATTATTAAGGCCGGGCCGATTTGACCGAAAAGTGATTTTGGATTTGCCTGATGTCAACGAGAGGGAAGAGGCTTTAAGAATCCACACTCGCGGCAAGCCCTTGGCTGCCAATGTTGTTTTAAGAGAAGTGGCGGAAAGAACGCCTGGTTTTTCCGGAGCCGAATTGGCTAATGTTGCCAATGAAGCAGCTTTATTGGCCGCCCGCCGAAACAAAGCGCAAATTTTCCAAAACGAACTTTTAGAATCCATTGAAAAAGTTTTACTTGGCCCGGAAAGGAAGAGCCATATCCTATCAGTAAAAGAAAAGAAGATTACGGCTTATCACGAGGCCGGCCATGCTTTAGCTTCTACCTTTTTGCCGCATTCGGAGCCTGTAAGAAAGATTTCCATTATCGCCAGAGGGATGGCTGCCGGCTACACTTTAAAAATGCCTGCTGAAGCCAAGCAAATGAGGACCAAATCGGAGTTCCAAACTGAACTGGCGGTTTTATTGGCCGGACAGTGCGCTGAAGAGCTGGAATTTGGAGAGATTACCACTGGCGCGACCAATGACCTGGAAAAGGCTTCACTATTAGCCAGAAAAATGGTAAAAGATTTTGGTATGTCTTCCTTGGGGCCGATCTCGTTTGGCCAAAAAGAAGAGTCGCCGTTTTTAGGCCAGGAAATTGAAACAGCGCGTAATTATTCGGACCAGGTTGCTTTCCAAATAGATAAAGAGGTTGAAAAGATCATAAAAGAAGCGCAAAATACAGCCCGGAACATTTTAGCTAAGGAAAAGAAGACTTTAGAAAAAGTGGCTAAAGTGTTAATAGAAAAAGAAACCATTGAAAGGGAAGAATTTGAAATGATAATTAACCAGAAAGAAAAACCCGTCAAGAAAGAGATTCAGAAAGTCAGTATTAAGACGAAAAAAGAAAGCTAGATTTAGCTCATTGGCAGTATTTCATTTTTTAAAACGGATATAAGAGGCGCATAGCTCAGTCGGTTAGAGCGGTCTAAAAACTAACAACTAAAAGCCATGAACTAAAATTTGCGTTTCGCAAATTTTCCGGGCGCATAGCTCAGTCGGTTAGAGCACAGCTCTTATAAAGCTGGGGTCGATGGTTCGAGTCCATCTGCGCCCACATTTTGAGCACTGCTCAAAATAGTTGTTAGTTATCAGCTTTTAGTTTTTAGACAAATTCGTTAAGTTCTAACAACTAAGAGCTGACAACTATCAACTAAAATTTGTGTTCGCAAATTTTCCGGGCGGTTAGCTCAATGGCTGAGCGTTCGCTTGACGTGCGAAAGGTTACAGGTTCGAGTCCTGTACCGCCCACCCTCCTTCGCTCCCGCTGGAGCTACGGAAGGGCAAAGCATTTTAAGGTTTTGTCCATAAAAATAGTTGTCAGTTAATAGTTTTCAGTTTTCAGATAATAAAAATAATTAGTTAATAAATAAAAATATGTTGTCAAAAGTTGAAAAATTTCTGCAATCCTATGCGAAAAAGGATGTTCCGGAAGTAAAGCCAGGAAATACCGTTCGCGTGCATCAGAAAGTCAAAGAAGGAGAGAAAGAGAGAATCCAAATTTTTGAAGGTTTGGTTTTAGCTTGCAAGCATGGAAAGGGGACCAATGCCACTATCACTGTTCGCAAAGTTGCGTCAGGAGTAGGAGTGGAAAGAATTTTCCCGATTCATTCCCCGGTCATTGATAAGATTGAAGTGACCAAGAAAAGCAAGGTCAGAAGAGCTAAACTCTATTATTTAAGAGATGCTCGCGGCAAGAGAGCCAAATTGAAAAAAGTGGAAAATTTGTCTATCCCTGGCAAAATCAAGGAAGAAGTTCCTGCTCAAAACGAAGCTCAAATTTCGGAAGAACCAAAAGCCTAATTATTTTAGGCTTTTGGCCCTTTGTATTTTTATCTTTGCCTAAGCGGCAAACGGGCGAGTGGTGAAATGGCAGACACGCAACTTTGAGGGGGTTGTGACCGCAAGGTCGTGTGGGTTCAACTCCCACCTCGCCCACATTTTTGAGCAAAGCTCAAAAATAGTTGTTAGTTATCAGTTTTTAGTTGTTAGACCTTAACTGATTTAGTCTAAGAACTAAGAACTGACAACTATCAACTAAAATTTGCGTTCCGCAAATTTTTCGGGCGGTTAGCTCAGCTGGTAGAGCGTCTCATTTACACTGAGAAGGCCACAGGTTCGAGTCCTGTACCGCCCACTTTAGTGAATTAGTTTGATGAGTAGAGAGTTTTGATTTGTATTGTCCAATCGTAGGAAATGGGGTAAAATTGAAGCAGGATAAGGCTTAACAGCTTATGCCGAGGTAGCCAAGTCGGTCACGGCGGACGACTGAAAATCGTCAAATTCCGGTTCGATTCCGGACCTCGGCACCATGCGAGTAATGAGTTGGCGAGCAAATGAGTGATGAAGAGCGAACGGATGAGTTGATGAGAGATTTACAAAATTTTGTATATTGGAGCGTACAAATTACTGTTGTAATTTTACGCCCCTGCGAAATTTAAAATTAAATTCAAATATATTGCAGGACGTACAAATTTTCTTTAGAAAATTTTACGCCCTAGCAACGTAAAAATTTCTGGAAGAAATTTTGTACGTTGCAGGTGTAGCACAATGGTAGTGCGTTTGCTTGCCAAGCAACTTACGGCGGTTCGATTCCGCTCACCTGCTCAGCCTTATTTATAAAACCCCATTAAAATATATGAAAATTACTTGGCGCGGGCAGTCGTGTTTTCAAATCTTAAGCAATTCCAAAAAAGGCGATAAGCCTCTTTCAATAGTAATTGATCCTTTTTCTGAAGAAATAGGGTTCAAGCTTCCGAAAATGGAAGCGGACATTTTATTGGTTACTCATAATCATTTTGATCACAATAATGTTAAAGGAGTTTTCGGCGTCGCCGAAGAAACTCCTTTTTTGATTAACTCGCCCGGAGAATACGATGTTGGAGGAGTTTATATCCAAGGCATTCCGTCCTGGCACGATGATTCTAAGGGAAAAGACAAGGGCCAAAATATAATTTATCTTATAAAAACGGAAGATTTTAAAATTTGCCATTTGGGCGATTTGGGCCAGAAAGAGCTTTCCGAAAAGGAGCTTGAAGAAATAGGAGAGGTGGATATTCTTATGATTCCGGTCGGGGGAGACGGGGCAACACTAGACGCTAAAGACGCCGCTCATATTATTTCGCAGGTTGAACCTAAGATTGCCATCCCGATGCACTATAATTTGCCCAAGCTTAAATTGAAATTGGACGAGCTGGATCTGTTTTTGAGGGTGATGGGCAAAAAAGAAGTCCAAGCCGAAGACAAGCTGAACATTAAGAAGAAGGATTTGCCCGAAGAAGGGTTCCAGTTAATTGTTTTGAACCAAGTTTAAAATGAAATTAAGAGAGCGGCTTGATGAACAATTAAAAAAAATCCAAGCTTTGCCGAAAAAGGAAAGAAAGATTATTTTTTGGGTGATATTGATTGCGGTAGCAGCTATTTTAATATGGCTTTGGCTTTGGAGAGTAAGTTATGTTGCTAAAAATTTAAATTTAAACGGTTTTAAAGATAGCCTTGCCGTACCAGCAAAAAATCTTAATATGGAAGAGATAAAAAGCGTGCAAGAAGAATTTAAGGAAAACATGGAAGGATTACTTAGCACAACTAGTACTGAACAATATATTGAATCCAGCGAAGCTTCTTCATCAAGCGCAACAAGCAGCCAGAATTAGTAAAATTTTCAATCATTTCGCCAGCGGCGGAATACTAAAGCAGGTTTATATTCTATGGAAAAAGAAGAAGAAAAAATACAGGATATCGGACAAATAAAATCCCGCGAAATTGTTGAGGAAATGAAAAATAGCTACATTGACTATGCGATGTCTGTTATCATTTCCCGCGCTTTGCCGGATGTGCGGGACGGCCTAAAGCCTGTCCATCGCCGTATTTTGTACACAATGTACGAAGACGGTTTGCGTCCTGATACGAAATATAGAAAATCCGCCACGGTTGTCGGAAGCTGTTTGGGCCGTTATCATCCGCACGGAGACCAGGCTGTCTACGCTTCAGCTGTCAGAATGTCGCAGGATTTTTCTTTAAGGTATCCCTTGATCCAGGGGCAGGGAAACATCGGCTCTATTGATGACCCGGGAGAGTTTGCCGCTATGAGGTACACTGAAATGAGGATGTCCAAGCTCGGTTTTGAGATGCTTAAAGATATTGAGAAAGATACGGTGGACTTTTTGCCTAACTATGACGCTACCAGAACCGAACCGACCGTCTTGCCTTCGCCTTTGCCTCAATTGCTGTTAAATGGAGCTATGGGTATTGCCGTCGGTATGGCGACCAATATCCCTCCGCACAATTTGCGAGAGGTTTGCCAGGCAGCTGTTTATTTAATTGATAATCCGGAAGCTGAAACAGAAGATTTGTTTAAATTCGTGAAAGGGCCGGATTTCCCGACCGGCGGTTTTATTTACGACAAAAGCGAAATACTTGCCGCTTACTCCCAAGGAAAAGGAGCTATTTTGATGCGCGCCAAGGCTGAAATTATAGAAAGAGACAAAGGCGGTTTTCAAATTATTATAAACGAGATTCCTTTCCAGGTTGAAAAATCTTCTTTAATGCAACAGCTGGCTGATCTGGTACAAAACAAAAAAGTGGAAGGGATTAAAGACATTCGCGATGAATCCGACAAAGACGGAATGAGAGTTGTGATAGAGTTGCAAAAAACAGCCATTCCTCAAAAAGTTTTGAATTCTCTTTTTAAATTTTCCGAGTTGGAAAAAACTTTTCATTTGAATATGCTGGCTTTGGTGGACGGGATCCAGCCGAAAGTTTTGAACTTAAAAGAAATTTTGCAGCATTATCTGGATTACCGCCAAAAAGTAATTTATCGCCGGACTAAATATGAATTGCAAAAAGCCAAAGAAAGAGCCCATATTTTAGAAGGGATTGCCAAGGCTTTGGATGTGATTGATGCTGTTATTGCTGCCATCCGCAAATCTAAAGACCGTGAAGATGCCAGAAATAATTTGATAAAACTTTTGGACATAGACGCTATACAAGCTGATGCCATTTTAGAGATTAGGCTGCACCAGCTGGTAAGGCTGGAAAAAGCCAAGATTGAAGCCGAGCTCGCAGAATTGCTTAAAAAAATCAAATTTCTTTCCTCTATTTTAGCCAGTAAAGAAAGAATAAAAGGAGTGATTAAAGAGGAGCTGGCTCAAGAAATGGAACAATTCGGCGATGACCGCAAAACCAAAGTTATCAATGTCCGTCCGGAAAAAATAACCGAGGCCGATTTGGTGCCGCAGGCTGATGCGATTATTACCGTGACGAGCGATGGCTACATCAAAAGATCAACTCCGGATATAACCAAAACCCAGAAGAGAGGAGGCAAGGGTATTTTAGGAATGAAGACCCAGGAGGGAGACCTTGTTTCGCACTTTATCCTGGCTAAAACCCATGATTCAATATTTTTCTTTACCGATTCCGGCAAAGTGTTCCAAGCCAAGGCTTATGAAATTCCAGAAGCCCAGCGAACCAGCCGCGGCCGCTCTTTGGTAAATTTCTTGGAAATATCTCCGGACGACAAGATCCTGTCTATTTTGCCTTTGAGCAAAGAATCCGATTCCACAACCAAATATCTGGTAATGGTCACAAAGAATGGTATAATCAAAAAAACAGAACTCAAGGAGTTTGAGAATGTCAGAAGAAACGGCTTGATTGCAATTAATTTGAAGAAAGGCGATTCCCTCTGCGGCGTCAAAAAGACGACTGGCTCCGATGACATTATTTTGGTTACCAAGAAAGGGCAGTCTATTTTGTTCTCCGAGCAGAAGATTAGGGCAATGGGCCGTACGGCCGCCGGAGTCAAAGGCATCAGCCTTAAGAGAGACGACCAAATGATTGGGATGGAGGCTTTAAGCAAAGATATTCAAAAAGCAAAAGTTCCGGCTCATTTATTGATTTTGGCCGAGAACGGCTACGGCAAGATGACCAGCTTGAAAGAATACCGCAAGCAGGGCAGGGGAGGATCGGGCGTCAAGACCGCAAAGGTGACCAAGAAGACCGGAGATTTGGTTAAAGTCGGAGTTATTATAGACGAAGAAGAATTGATCGTTATCTCCCAACAAGGCCAAGTCATTAAAACAGAAATAAAGAGTATTTCCAAGTTGGGCCGCGTTACCCAGGGAGTAAAAATTATGAGGCTGGACGAAGGCGACCGTATCGCTTCCGCCGCTTATATATAAACTTTAATAGTTATTCATTTATGGAACAGGGCTTCCTTGATCCGATAAATATTTTAGACCAGCTTTATTTGAGGGAAGACATGGTTGCCTGCGACCTTGGTTGCGGTTCCGGCGGCTGGGTTGTTCCTTTAACTAGGATCCTTTCCAAGGGGAAAGTCTATGCCGTTGATATTTTACGGGAACCATTATCCGCGCTTGAAGAAAAATTGCGCCAAGAAAGACTGTTCAATGTTTCTATAATGTTGGCAGACGCGGAGAAAGGTGTTAAAATTATGGAAGATTCAATTGATTTTGTTTTATTGACAAATATTTTGTTTCAGGCCAAAGAGAAAAACAGAATCTTGGAAGAAGTTAAAAGAATCTTAAGGCCAGGCGGAAAAGCGCTGGTTGTTGATTGGAAGCCGGAATCATCGGTTGGACCGAGAGAGGGAAGGGTTTCAAAAGAGGATGTTATGAAATTAGCGATCCAGAAAGGCTTTGACCCGGAAAAAGAAATAGAAGCCGGTAAATATCATTGGGCAATATTGTTAACAAAAAATAGCTAGTATGGATTTAACAAACAAAAAACAATTATTTAAAAAATTTTTAATTGTTTTGTTTTTTACAATCTTATTGCCATATTCAGCCTTGGCTGCGAATGATTGCGGGACATGTCCGGCTAATGCCATTGTTTGCAACCCGCTCAATGCCTGTTCTTTTCAGGATCTTATTGATAAATTGATATTGCTTGTTACTATTATCGCCGTTGCCTTGGTTCCTTTGATGTTTGTTTGGGCTGGATTTTATTTTATTACTGCCAACGGCGAGCCGGAAAAGATTAAAAAAGCCAAGAATATTATGCTTTACACGGTTATCGGTTTAGCAATAGTTTTATTATCCAGGGCGATAATTTCGGTCGTGAAAGGAGTGCTCGGATCGCCATAAATTTTTTAAAGGTCGATGATTATCATTAATTTATTAAAAAATAAATTATTCAAAATGAAAAAAATATTTTCAATTTTATTATTAGTCTCAATGATGGCGGCAGTTATCTTGCCAGCATTGGCTTTCGCTGCTAGTCCTGCTGAACCCTTATCAGAATGCACGATTAATAATGCGTCAAGGCTTCCATCGGGTTGCGGTACTTGTAATTTCGCAGAAAAGGAGAATTGCGGATTTTGTTGCACCCTTAATACTGTCTACACTGTTACTGATTGGGTCTTCTTCGCTGTGATGGCGGTGGCCGTGTTTTATATCATCTTGGCAGGCTTTAAATTCGTTACAGGAGGAGACGATCCTGCAAAGGTTACAGCGGCGAGACAAATGATTCTTTACGCTGCTGTCGGTATCGTTGTTGCTTTATTGGCTAGAGCTATTCCTGTGATGGTGAGATTTATATTATCAGGAGGAGCTACTTAGTTTTTCAGGATTAATTTAGCCAAAGGTCGCCTTCGCCCTGTGTGGCTTCGGCGAACCGAAGGCCGCGGAGAAGTTCCGCGGCCTTTATGTTTTAAAAGAAATAAGGTATTAATTATCTTGTTCTTGTATTTTGAAATTGAGCTATGGACGAGACAAGTATTGTCAGAAGCGGTTATCGGCAGAGAGCGGGCATCGCCCGCCGTAGCTTTAGCGGAGGCGGGCGTGGCGGAATTGGCATACGCGCAGGATTTAGGATCCTGTGGGTCTCCCTTGTGGGTTCAACTCCCACCGCCCGCACATTTTGGGCTTTGCCCAAAATAGTTGTTAGTTATTAGTTTTTAGACAAAATGCCGAGGTTCTACCTCGGCATTTTTTGTGGATAACTTACAAAAAAGCTGCCAGAGGCCGGGCCTCTGGCAGCTTTTGCTTTTTTAATCTTTTTAGTTATTTTTCTATCACTATCTTTCTTTTTTTGTCCCTTTCAATTTTAGGCATTCTAATGGTTAGGATTCCTTCTTCCATGGACGCTTTGGTGTGAGTCGGGTCTATTTCCCTGGGAAGGATGACTTCGCGCGAGAAAGATCCGAAATAACATTCTTCCACGAAATAATTTTTCTTGGTTTCTTTGGCCGGATTTTTCCGCTCGCCTTTAACAATCAAAAGGTCCTTTTCCAAGGAGATATCCAAAGAATCGGCTTCTACTCCGGCGATAGCGGTTTGAAGAACCAAGTCTTCTTCCGTCTCATAAATATCCACTGCCAGCTGCCCTTCGGTAACTTTCCAGTCTCTTTTTGATTCTGTTTTTTCGGCTTTTTCATTTTTTTCTTCCGATCTTTTTTCTTCGGAAGCTTTTAGTTTTTCAAGAAAGGCCATAATTTTTTCTATAACTCACATAGCTTGGGGGAGAAAAGGGGATTCCCTTTAGCTATTTTTGTTATTTTATTTTACAAACGCTTTTTAATTTTTTAATTTTTCGGAAGAAAACAAAAAGAAAGATTCCTACGCTTACCAACAGCAGGAATAAAGATCCAAATTGGAAATGCTCCCTGGAATTCATTATAAAAAAATTATAGAATCCGTGCAACAAGGTCGCAGCCCCCAATCCGCAAAGAAAATAGAAATTTCTTTTTTTCAAGTTGTAAAAAGAAAGAGCGATGAAGCAGCCGAATAGAGCCGAAGCCAGAGCATGCAGGAAGGTAGCCCCCAAAAGCCTTGCTGTTATCAAAAGATAAGGGTCAATGGCGGCTTCATAAAGAGTATTGTTCATGATTAGGATATTTTCAGCAGCAGCGAATCCAAGAGCAGAAACTATCATATAAATTGGAACATCCATCGGTTCGTCAAAATCATGGTGGCCGAAGACAGTCAGCTTTACGACAAAATATTTGAATAATTCTTCAACCAAAGCCACGGCTATGAAAATTTTAAAAAAAGCTGTTAGCGCCACAATAAAAAATCCGGTCATTGGCAGAGTAGAAAAATTTTCCGCCAGGCTAAGCAATCCTTCTTCTGCCGCGACCACCGGTATGGCCGAAACTATTCCCAGCAGGAAGATAGTTAAAATTCTTGTTTTTGGTTCCGGATTTTTGTCTTGCCTTAAGAAAAAGAGCAGCCATATATAACTTGGCATGATCGCAAGCAGAGTATAAAACAGAATGTCAGAAGTCATTTTATCCTTAGATTAGCATCAGCTTGCAAATTTTTCCAGCTGGTCGCTTCCTCTAAATTGAATAAAGCGGCAATACAGACCATCGCGGCATTGTCAGTGGATAGATTTTCCGCGGGAGACAGGAACAGCGGCCGGGGATCAAGCTTTGTGGCTTCTTCCAAAAAGCGTTTTTTCAGTTCTTCGTTGGCGGTTACGCCTCCGCCCATAATTATGGATTTTGCTTGAAAAAGATTGGCGGCTTTTATGGTTTTATAGGTTAGAGTATCAATGATTGATTTTTGAATCTCATAGGCCATAGCCTGAATATATTCTTTTGATTTTTGGGTCTTTGCTTCCCGTTTTCTGAATTCATAAAGCACAGCGGTTTTTAATCCGGAGAAGCTGAAATCATAATTTTTAGAAAAAATCATAGGCCGCGGCAATTTGACCGTTATCCCATTCCGCAAGGGTCTAACCCTTGCAGAATTTTCAGAGTATTTTTTGGCGGATTCGGCGATTGCCGGACCGCCAGGGTAGCTTAAGCCTAGGATTCTAGCTGTTTTATCCAGGCATTCGCCGGCTGCGTCGTCCCGGCTTTCTCCTAGAGTTCTATAATTTCCGATTTCTTCCATTAATACCAGTTGCGTATGGCCGCCCGAAGCGACCAAACAAATAGCGGGAAAAAGATCATCTAATTTTTTAGGCAATGTTTTTCGGTCGGTTATAAAGTTTGCCAGGATATGCCCTTCAATATGATTTATGGGGATAATCGGCAAATCCCACCAAAGAGACAGCGCCCTGGCGAAATTTATTCCTTGCCAAAGAGAAGGTTCCAGGCCAGGACCTATTGTTACGGCTAAAGCATCAATTTGCGGTTTGTTCGTTTTTTTAAGGAAAGACAAAACAGATTTCAGGAACCCATCGTCTTTGGTAAAAATATCTTTCAGTTCTTTTTCTTTTTGTTTTATCTTCTCCGGAATTCCCTTTTTTTTGTCGCTTTTTATTTTTCCTGCCTTAATCGCTTTGGCGATAACCGGGGCCAGATTTTTTTGATGCTCTCTTTTAGCCAGGCTAGGGAAGACGCCGCCGTATTTTTTATGGACTTTTATTTGGGAAGAAATCACATTGCTTAAAAGCTTGAAACTATCTTCGTTAAAATCAAAAGGAACCCTCTCGCCGGTTTTTTTGTTTAATTCAACCTCAATTATTGCTGCGCAGGTATCGTCGCAGGAAGTTTCAATTCCCAGAATTTTCATAACTCTAAGATTAACACATAATTTTTATTATTTTAAGGCCTATCTCCTTAAGATGCTTGATTTTTCTCGATTTTTGAGATAAGCTGATAGAGTTTTGGCCCCATCGTCTAGTGGTTAGGACGCGCGGTTTTCATCCACGTAACACCGGTTCGACTCCGGTTGGGGCCGCATAACTTGATAAGTGAAAAATTCGCGACGCGCCCCGCCTTCGGCGGGGCTTTGATTTGGTCGGATTTCCCCCCGATTTGCGATTAAATTCCACGGCGGATTGAATTCCACGGCGAGGCGGCAGTCTAAAATTTTGCGGTTCGAACCATGCTTTTTGAGGAAATTTCGCATTTCGGCGAAATTTCCGCTGGATGCCCAATTTTGCGCTTGATTTGCGTCTAAAATAAGGTTTTTGATGAGTTCTAACCATCGGTTGCCGTTCGCCCTAAAATCGGCCATTTTTTCCTCAATATCGCGCTTTTGATTGACGAGGATATTCTTTTTTTCCTTGTATTCGTCAATCTCAAACGCGCCCTCAAGATAAGCGTCGCTTAGGCGGTCAATTTTAGCTTTTAAAGCGGAAAGCTCGGCTTTCAAAGTTTGATCCATTTCGTTAGATGGTTGCTGGTTTTCTTTTTCCCAATCGGCGGCAACCGAAAGGCAAAAATCGCGCTCGCTCTCCGTCAAAGAAACTTTTTGAACCAATCTTTTTATTTGTTCCGCCAGATCGTTTTCGGGCAGATAATAACGCTGGCCACATCGTTGTTTCGGGCTTTTATGGCTACAACGGTAATAAACATACCTTAGGCCGGATTCCTTGATTTTCTGTTCGGCGATTATGGAATAGCCGCACTCGCCGCAAACCAAGAAATGACGGAAAGTAAAATCTTTGGTGATTTTTTCTTTGCGCGGTTTGCCGTTATCAGCCAGCGTTATTTGTACTTGGTCAAAAAGTTTCTTTGAAATCATCGGCCGGTGGTTTCCTTGGAAAAGCTCGCCGTGATAAACAAACATTCCGTAATAAAAAGGATTGGTTAAAATCCATTGGATCGTTGAAAGCGTCAATGGCTTTCCGGTTTTACCGGCGAAGCCCAAGGAAAACATTTTATCCTGAATCCGCGTTAAAGAATATTCTCCGGTGGCGAAATCCTCAAAAACAGACTTCATCCTTTTAAATGTCTGGCGGTTTGGTTCAATGGTTTTCGATCTTAAATCGTTGAAGTAGCCAAGAGGGGCTTTTATCGGCGCATCGCCGCGCCTTACTTTTTGGCGCAAACCTCTTTTTACATTCTCGGAAAGATTGTCGATGTAATATTTGCTTTGGCCGAAAGCGATGGAAAGCATAAACTTTCCCTGCGGCGTGGTTTCAAACCAAAAGGTCGGAAACCGCAAGGCGGTTATCTTGCCGGTATCGACAAGATAAACAACGCGTCCGCCGTCAATCGAGTTGCGGGCCAACCGGTCGGGATGCCAAGCCAAAATGCCAACGCCATTCGATTTTTCAATCTTGGCAACCATCGCCGCAAACTTTTCCCGGCCCGGCTTCTTAGCAGTTTTATTTTCGGTTATCTCCTCGATAATCTCTAATCCTTCCCTGCGGGCGTATTCGCGCAATTCAAAAAGCTGGGCTTCGATGCTCATTATCTGATGATCTTCGTCATCGGTCGATTTCCGGGCGTAAAGATAATATTTGACTTTGGACATATAAAATTTTTATGATAAGCTATATTTTAATAGCAGAAATAAAGTTGCCTATTATCAATTAAAATTCTACTACTTTAACTTAGTATATGTCAAACCTTGCCGAAAATTTAAGACGGATTAGAAAAGCCAAAGGCTTAACTCAAGAAAAACTGGCCCGGCTTGCCGATCTTACTAATAATACGATAATCAAAATTGAAGCTGGTAAAAACCAGAATCCAACGCTTGATACTCTCAAGAATATGGCCAAAGCTCTTGAGGTAAGCGTGGAAGAGTTAATTAATTAAAAATATGGAAAATTTTTTAAAAAAACAAGCCAAAAAAGAAGTAGAAGCGGTTCATCGGGTATGGAAGGGTTATCTCAAAATTGTAATCGTATTTTGGGGCGTGATTGGTATATACCTTATTTTTTCACCGGGTTGGCCGTTGGGAATTATTTTCGTTCTTGCTGCAATTTATGTTTGGATGCGGACTAAAACAAAAACGCCTCTAAAACAATTGCCCCAATTGGGGAAAGTTGAACAAACAAAAAGTAAGTTTATTGGCAGGCACGAACAGGCTTATTCTGTCAAAAAATTTCTTGGCGAAGAAATTCCTAATTTGGAATTACAGATCGCAATCAATAAAGATAAATCTGAACGAAGCGAAATCATAGATAAATTACTCAAAATTGAGGATTATATAAACTCAGATCTTTTTACAAATCGTTTTGCCGTTGAAAGTACCAACAAAGACATTGATAAACTAACTGATGAGGGCTATAAAAATTGCGTGCTAAAAAACGACACTAATCTTGAAGATAGTTGCTTAAAAATACTTGATGAAACTATTGAATTTATGCAAAATTTTGCGAGAAAAAATAGTAATTTGGATGGTGAAAAAATTGCTGACTCGTTAAATTCGATAAGGGCCTTAACAATAACAGGGGGCACAGTTTCTTATATTAGTTTGGGTGGATTATTAAATGAAGATCAACAAATAGCGTGGATTATAATGAATAGCTTGTTTTACTCAAACAAATTAGTTAGAGACGCTTCTTCCTTGCTTCCGCCGGAACCCGCCAAAGAACAGACGATAAAAATAAAACAATTTGCAGATAAATTGTTAAATGAAAAGAAAATTGATAGCAACGATTTGATAAAAATTGATGAAGAAATAAAAGAAGGATTGTCGTTCAATAAAGAATTTTACGAATCAAAATCATAAATAATATTCTAAAAAACTCATACAAAGATATGCCCGATTTTACCTTAATTGATATATCGAAAGAAGATGATAGACTGATCGGGGAAGCGAAAATTAAATACGGAAAAATTTACGATAATACTGAAAATTTAGTTTTCTTTTTATGGGATTTTTTGAAATCTGCTGAAGCTGATGCTTGGATTTTCGCCTCGTTTCTTTCGCAGGTACGAAAATTTGCAATTCTATCGTTGCTATCAACCATACGGAAACACAACGCTCAATCATTGATGGACATCAGGCAAATTTTTGAAGCCAGTGTTTTAGCAACTTATTCTTTGCACGAAAGAAATGATACAACTTATTACTATAAGGATAAAAATGATGTTGCCTATGTAAAGGAGAATGTGAGGGCGAAAGCTTATAAATGGCTTGGAGATAATTACAAAAATCATTCCGACACAATCAAAAACCAAAAGCAAATCATAAATAATATGTGGACGCACGCAAATATACTTTTAACGCCACTAAATTTCCGACTAGAAGGAGAAGAAAAATTTTTGAGTTCTGTTTTTGATAACGAAGATGACTTCCAAGCAAAGAATAATTTATGGTTTCTTGCTAATTCTTGTTGGGGTTTACTGGATTTATTTGCAAGAGAAATTATCAAAACAAAAATGGCAAAACTTTCCGATGATTTTGTACTGAAAATGCAGCAATTTGGGAAAGATAATGAGTTTTTAAAAAAAGAATTAACAGCAGATCCACGAATTAATAAATGGATAATTGCAGACAAAAGGTGATAAGTTAGGTGGAAGCGTAATAGTAAAAATGTTTAGAATTAAACTATCGCCGTGGAATTCAATCCGCCGTGGAATTTAATCGCAAATCGGGGGGAAATCCGGCCAAATCAAAGCCCCGCCGAAGGCGGGGCGCGTCGCGAATTTTTCACTTATCAAGTTATGCGGGATTTACTGAATGAAGTTAGGACTTATTATCAAACCCATTTGTGCAATGAAACAATACCAGATTTTGACGAAAAGGGCCAGTAACTGACCCCCGACTATGCTTCACTTGCCCCTCTCCGGC
>CAIMDX010000025.1 GCA_903839905.1 uncultured bacterium | reverse complement strand
TTTTTATACTTTATTTTTATTATTTTATTATGCGATTATCTTAACATTTTGAAAGTCCAAGTCAACCCTGCGTACAAAATTTCGTAAAAAATTTGTGCGTCCCTCTTCAAAAATTTACTAGATTGCCCCTTAACCATCTCAGATGCGATTCATCCCTAAACTCTAATAAGCTATTGTTCGCGAAGCGAATAAAGGATTTGCTTCTATTAATTCCTTGCATAAAATCTTTAGCGGGGTCAAATTTAATCAAAAACCCCTTTCAAAAAGGAGTTTTTGCAAAAAATTCAAACTGTTTTACCACTTTTCATATTCGTCATCATCATCGTCGTTATCATCATCCTTTTCTTCGTCGTCTAGCTTTTCAAATTCTTCGTCATCTTTTAAGTCGTCATCTTCTTCCAAATCGTCGCTACTGAACTCGTCCGGATCTTCGTAGTTGCCGGCTGGTTCGTGTTTTTTTTCTTCAAAAGACATTTTTTTATTTTTTATTCCGCAATAAAGCGGTTTTTTATATTGTTATTCTTGATTAGGAACCGACCTTTTTTGAGGCCCGTTTTTATTCTTAGCAGGGCCAAAAGATTATTAACCTTTTTTGAAACTAGCTCCCATTATAATAATAAGATAAACCTTGTCAAGCTGTGGATTCCCTTGAATTGCCGGAGAAGGGAAATCATTATAAAATTGGAGATAATAATTATTAAAAATCCATTATTTTTTAGTATGTATTTTTCTCTTTTAATAGCCGGTTTCGGCGGGGGAATGGTCAGGGGCTTCCTTGGTTTTATAAAACACCAGTATTCTTATAAAAATGTCGGCTTCAATTTGCCGTACTTTCTGGGCATATCTTTTCTTTCAGGCATTGTAGGAGTTTTAGTCGCCGCGTCAGTTGCTAATGCGGGATTTAGTATTGAAGGAGTGGAATATATTTCTCCGGGCCTAGCTTTTATCATCGGCTACGCCGGTGGCGATTTCTTGGAGAGTCTATATAAGATAATTCTAGAAAAGTTTTCGTTAGGAAAAAAGAAATAGAAGAAGAGCTTAGTTGTAACAGTAGAAAAGAGCCATTAGGCTCTTTTTAATTTTTTATCTTATTTTAGTGGATAAGCGGTGGAAAAAGCCCTGTTTTCAGGGCTTTTTAGGTGTTTTTGAGTGTTTGACAGTAGAGCTTGGGTGGGGTAAATTATATGTGTAGTAGAAAACTGTGGATGAAAGTGGGGATAACTAGGCCAATAAGTGGATAACTTGAGCGAGTGCAACGAGCGAAACCCCGCCATTATTGAATCAAGCCGTGAATTTGCCTAGCCGATACACACGAGAAGTCAGATTACAGCGTACAGGTTTAAAAATTAAAAATTAGAAATTAAAAATTGCGCCAAGCATGTTTATCGGCGAATACTCATACACCATAGACGCTAAGAAAAGATTGACTATCCCGCCGAAGTTTCGGAAGATTTTAGGCGAGAAAGCGGTTATTACCCGAGGCTTGGATAATTGTTTGTTTCTATATACTCAAAAAGATTGGGAAGAACAGGCGGAAAAATTAAGCAAGCTTCCTTTATCGCAGGCCGATGCCAGAGGTTTTGCTAGAATAATGCTGGCCGGAGCAATGGAAGCGGATATAGATTCTTTGGGCAGAATATTAATTCCGGATTATTTAAAAAATTATGCCAAGCTCGGCAAGAAAATAGTGGTTGCCGGATTGTATAACCGCGTGGAAATTTGGGACGGAGAAAGATGGGACGAATATAAACAAAAAACAGAAAGTGCCGCAGGCGACATAGCCGAAAGATTAAAAGAATTGGGAATATAAAATTAAAATGCATATCCCTGTCCTTGAAAAAGAAACATTGGAAGCCTTGGACCCGCAGCCGAATGAAAATTTCATTGACGCGACGATTGGGCAGGCCGGGCACAGTTTGAAAATACTGGAAAAAAGCGGGCCAAACGGAAAGTTGTTGGGAATAGACCAGACTCCGGAGCAAATAGAAATAGCCCGGGAGAAAATAAAAGATTTTGAGAATAGAATTATATTAGAATGCGGAAACTTTTCAAACTTAAAAGAGATCGCGGAAAAGAATAATTTCGGACCGGTGAATGGAATATTGTTTGATCTTGGATTTTCCAGCTGGCATGTTGATGAAAGCGGCAAAGGATTCTCGTTCCAGAAAGACGAGCCATTGCTTATGAATTACGGGCAGGAAGGATTGACCGCCGAACAGATAGTCAATCAATGGTCGGAAGAAGATCTGGAAATGATATTGAGCCAATACGGTCAGGAAAGATTCAGCCGCCAAATAGCGCACCAAATAGTTGAAATAAGAAGAATAAAAGCCATCACCAGCACATTCCAATTAATAGAAGCGATAAAGAAAGCGATGCCGAGAAGATACCAAAATGGCAAGATCCATTTTGCCACTAGAACTTTCCAAGGGTTGCGGATAGCCGCAAACCAAGAATTGGAAAACCTTAAAAAAGCTTTGCCGCAGGCCATAGAAATGCTGGCGCCGGGAGGAAGATTGGCAGTCATATCATTCCACTCGCTGGAAGACAGAATCGTAAAAGTATTTTTAAAAGAAGAAGCCTTAAAAAATAAAATAAAAATTTTAACTAAAAAACCGATCGTGCCCGGCTTGATTGAGACCAGGGAAAACCCCAGATCAAGGTCAGCTAAGCTAAGAGCGGCGCGAAAGATTTAAAAATAATTAAATAAAATGTCCAGAGCAAAAAAGAACCGATCAAAATTTTTTTTAACATTATCTTTCTCATTTTTAGCATGTTTGGTATTCGGTTATGTTTTTCAAGTAAGCCAAATGGCCCAAGCCAGCTATGAGATCGGCCAGAACCAGCGCCAGCTGGAAGACAGCAAAAAAGAAGTGGCCAGTCTGGAAGCTTCTTTATTGCAAAACAGCACTTTGGACAAATACGAACAAAAACTTAACGAATTGGGATACCAAAAGATAAACAGGATTGACTATGTAGTGGTTTCCAGCGCTATCGTGGCTCAAAATAGATAAAAATTAGTAATTCACCTAAGGATTAGCATGTCATTCAAAAATTGGAGAGTTAATCTGGTGTTTCTGTTTTTAATCTTATTCAGCGTTTTAATATTTTGGCGTTTATTTGATCTCCAAGTTCTAAATGGAAGCTTTTATAAGGCTCTGGCTCAAGGCCAGCAGAGCGCTCTGTCTCAAACCGAGCCCAAAAGAGGGGATATTTATTTCAAAAACGGAGAAATATTGGCTGCCACCAAAGAGGAGCCTTTTTTGCGCGTTTGCGTTAAAGATTTGGAAAATAAAGAAGAGGCCGCAGATGCCATTTCTCAAATATTAAAGCAGAAGAAAGAAGAGATATTAAAGACCATTGATGCAGGCGAAGGTTTCTATAAAACTGTTAAAGAGAATCTGTCCAAAGAAGAGATAGATGGCATCAATAATCTGAAAATGAAGGGAGTGGATGTTTCCTGGCAATATAAAAGGCTTTATCCCAATTTGAATACCGGTTCGCAGATAGCGGGATTTTTGAATAAAGACGGCCAAGGGCAGTATGGCTTGGAAGAATATTTTAACGATTCTTTGGCCGGCGAAGAAAAATTTGAAAATAAAAAAGTTACCCCTTGGGGATTTCTGTTCTCCAGCTCTGAAAATTCTTCCGCTCAGGACAATGATCTGTATCTGACAGTTGATTATAGTATTCAGTTTGAAGCCGAAAAAATCTTAAAAGCAGGGGTGGAAAAATATGGAGCCAAAGGAGGGGAAATTTTGGTGGCCGAGCCGGCAACGGGAAAGATTATTGCGATGGCTCAATACCCTAATTTTGATCCTAATAAATACGGGGAATCGGCGATGGAAAATTTTTCCAATAAATCCGTGCAAACCACTTTTGAGCCGGGATCCATTTTCAAACCCATCACAATTGCCATTGCCCTGAATGAAGGAAGAATCACGCCGTACACTATTTTCCATGACAATCTTGGCTACCGGGAAGTTAGCGGTTATAAAGTCTACAATTATTCTCAAAAAGCTTGGGGTACGAGGAAAATGTATGAAACCTTGCAATATTCAATTAATGTTGGAGCTATGGATGCGGAAAGCTTAATCGGCAACCAAACTTTTTATGATTATCTTATTAACAGATTTGAATTAGATGAGGGAACCGGAATTGAATTAGCGGGAGAAGTAGTTTCGCAGAATAAAGAATTAAAAAAATCTTTGGATAACAATATCCAGGTAACTTTTGCTAATGTTGCTTTTGGCCAGGGAGTGGAAATGACTCCTTTACAAATAGTTCGGGCTTTTTGCGGATTGGCGAATAAAGGCCAAATGCCGGAACGGATGAGCATTATTGAAAAGAAAGTTGCGGACGGAAAAGAAGAAATGCCGGACAATCAAACTTTTAAAACAGTTATCAGCCAGGAGAACGCGGATATATTGGTAAAAATGATGATCAATGTTGTTGAAAACGGTTATGGCCATTTAGCTAAGATCCCTGGTTATTATGTCGCTGGTAAGACAGGCACGGCGCAGATGTCTTATGCTTCCTTAGGCCAGAATAAAGCAGGGTATTCCACTACCGATACTTGGCAGACCTTTATGGGTTTTGCCCCGGCTTATAATCCTCGTTTTGTTATGCTGGTCAAATTGGACAACCCGGCCAATACCCTAACTTCGGAATATTCCGCTGTGCCGATGTTCCATGACCTGGCTAAATATATTTTAGATTATTGGCAGATTGCGCCTGATTACGATCAGGATCTCGTCACCACCAGCCAGAAAATATTTTAAAAAATACAAAGAAAAAAGCGATCAGATGACCGCTTTTTTATTATATTCCTCTCTCCACGCAGAGGAGGGAATGCAAGGCAAAAAGATAATCCTCAATCAACACAGAAAGTAAACCTTTTTGTATTGAGCATTATCCTTTTTCGTTAGCAGAAGCGCTATATGCCTAAAAGCATTGTGTGCTGCTGCCCTTGCCGTTAAGTATGGGGGCGTCGGTTCGTTAGTCCTCCGAGACTTTTTCAAAACTGTTAGTTTGAATAAAAGTTTGTCTCAGAAGAGCCGCAAAGGAGAAAATCCTTTAATCTCATCTTTGGTAAGCCCCAAAGAATTATAGATTACGCGGTCGCACGAATTGTGGAGCCCTGAAAAAAAGATTGCAGTTTTTATCCAACCCTTTTTTCAGAACTCCAAGCCGATTTCAAAGAACTCTTATACTATACACCATATCTAAATTTTGTCAACACGCGCGGGCTAAATAAAGAAAAAAGCCGATTTTTTAATTAAAAATTGAGTTTAGACAAAAAAATAATTTTGTGTTAATTTAAAAGAGTTTTGGCCCCATCGTCTAGTGGTTAGGACGCGTGGTTCTCATCCACGTAACACCGGTTCGACTCCGGTTGGGGCCGCCAAACTGTATATTCGTCTGAAAAATCCACCGCCGCGGCTTCGCCGCGGTTTTGGTTTAACCCGATTTCCCCCCGATTTGCGATTAAATTCCACGGC
>CAIMDX010000024.1 GCA_903839905.1 uncultured bacterium | reverse complement strand
TGGCTGACGCCGCTGCTGTCCTGGGTAGAGCAGAAATAATTGTCGCTCTTGGCTTCAGACTTGGCGCAAAGGGTATAGGAATTGGAAGTGGTGGCGATGTATTTGTAGGTATATTCTCCGGCAGGGGTTGTGTACTTCGGATCCTTGGGAATAACAGACATGTATCCGCTGCCTTTCATGGCTTGAGTGAAGGTTCCATTAGTGGCGCTGTCTTCTTCTAAGGAAATGCCGCTACTGCCGGTGGATGGATAGCTGTTATTGGCCAGATAGTAAGCCTGCAGACTTGTCTTGATTTGGGAGAGATCGCTTACACGACGGGAATCACGGGCAGAGGCTTGAGGGCCTTGGGTGAAAACCAAAATAATGGCGGCGAGGATGGCAATAATGGCGATGACAACAAGAAGCTCTATGAGGGTGAAAGCTCTAAGTCCTTTTTGCTTAACGGCTTTGATCTTTCGTTCAATGGGAGAGAGAAGACGATTGAAGAGTTTGGAGATTGGCATGCTTGGTTTAGATTATATGAAAAAAGACAGGAAAGGGCTAATCCGCATTGTACACAGCTGGATCTGCCGATGGTCTAACCCTCGGCACCCAGCAATTCTTACGGAGGGGTTAGACCCCTCGGACTGGAGCAAGGGTTAGGTACTAAAAACTGGCAAAGGCCCGGCCTTTGCCAGTTTTCTTGCCAAGCTCACTGCATAGAAACCAAACTTAGCCGGCTAAGGGCTGGGACGAATAACCCTGCCGCCCCTAAAGCCCCTCCGTTATAATTGCATTCAACATTTGAGGCCCCGCCGCTGAAAACCAAGCCATGCTCCGGGTCGCTGTCCAGTGTTTGGTTTAAATCGTAACCAAGCAAGGTTAAACCTTTGGCAAAATAAGCACGGCCTTCGCTATCGGCCAGGATAGGGTACATTAAAGCCGGCATATTTATTTCAGCCCAATTCTTAGACCAAGTGCTATTGCCCGTAGCCAAATCTATCGCGGATAGATATAAAAATCCTCCGTTTGACCAGTGATTCGGAATCCTGATTGAAAAATAAAACTCCTTGCCCATCGCTTCGGCCTGATAATTAGGCTCTATGGGCTTTTTCCAATTTTCCAAGTTAAAATCGGCAGAATCAACCGAATAAACCATCTCTTCACAAGTATCATATTTTGATTGGCTGATTGGTTCGGTTGCTTTAAAACAATAGCCGCCGCTTGCTATCACGATAACCGCATTGTTGAATATAGAAGGCATCTGCATTGAAACGATTTTGTCTTGCGGGCTTTCATACTCCGAAGCATATTCCGGCGCAAATATCCTTTCCCCTATTTTCTGGCCGGAACTGTCTAATTTAATAAGCTTCTGATTGATTGACAGGTAAATATTGCCAAGGCTGTCCAAAACCGGGCCGGAAACATTAAAAGATGTTTCTCCCTGTCCCAGCTCTGCGGCCAGATCGTAGTCCATTGATTTTATCGCCTGCTCCCCGCCATCAGCTAACGCCAATAAATGCGGGCTGGCCTGGGTATCGTTTTTGGCGACAAAATAAAGACGACTATCAGGGCCGACTAAAGGATTCCTGGTATAAATGGCGTTAAAATTTTCACTCCATTTAAGCTGTCCGGCAGGACTCAAAGCTCCGACCCCGAAAGGCGCGAAAAAATAGATTGTTCCGTCCGGGCTCAAAGCCGGAATCTGGCCGGAGTTGGAAACGGCAAAAGACCATTTCTTTTGGCCGGCGGCATCAAACGCGTAAAGCCCGCTTTGACTATTGGTGTTGGCGAAGAAATAAATTGCCCCGTTCTCATCAATAACCGGCGGCGAACGAAAATCGCCGCCTAAACTGGCAAAAGCCGTTATGGCTTGATTGCCAACCGGTCCGGCAAACTCTCCTTGATTTGTATGGCCGGCATCATGCTTGGCCATAGGCCAAGGATGATTGGCCGCGGCTATGGCAAAAACGGAACTGGTATTGGACAAAGGCGATTTATTGTCTCTTTCATCAATGGCTTGGACTAAAAAATAATAGCTTGAATCGTAATAAAGGTCCGGAATGATTGCCGTTACCTCCTCGCCTTGCTTGGTTATAACCGGCGTTGTCGCCGTCTCAATCATTTTCAAATTTTCTGTTTTTGGTTCTTGGTTGCGCGCATAAAAGATCTGGTAGTCCAGTTGGCCGGGCAGAGTATCAGAATCATTAGGCGCAAACCAAGACAGTTTCGCCGCGTTCTTTTGGCCGGGATAATTATGGACCGACAAATCAGTTATGGCTTCGGGGGCATAAGACAGACTGTCTTTCGGACTCGGATTTTGAGAAGTGAAATCCTTGGCATTATCGTCTGTGTCTTGATATTTTTGGCTGGTATTATGCCAAAGCCTGCCCAAAACTTGGCCGGCAACCGATGGAACTATTGCGGCATTGGCTTCTTTAACTTTCGGCTCGCTTGAACCTGATCCCTGTTTCCATCCCAAAGCGTCAATTTTAATGGCGCTAATTTTAGTTGCAGTTTCTTCAACAGTACCCGTAGCATTTTTCGGGTTTTCCGAAAAAATGGCCGCCGCGCCTTCGCTATTTGATAATATGCTTGAAGAATACATCGGCCAATCGCTTTCCGTTTCCGGCCAGCCGTTAAAGCTGATCAAATAATATCCCTTGGCCGGGATAACCGCATTTTCACCGGCCGGATTGCCGCAAAAACTTTGATTGCGATAAGGATCGTTCCAGTCACGAGTTGCGGAATAGTAAGAGAAATAGAGAGCGGTTGAAGTTCCAGCCACGCTCGGGCAAAGTGCGACATCTTGGTCAGTCGGATTGTAAAGCTCAACATATTCTTGGCCTAATTCATCGCCCAACTGAACTTCCGAAATAATTAAGTGGCTGATGGCCGCCGGCTCGGCAATGATTGGCGGAGTCGGCTGGGTTGAAGTGGTGTTTTGACTGGATGTTGAATTAGACGAAGTTGTGTTTTGATTCTGTTGCTGGGCTGTTGACCCGCCGCCTCCTCCGCTGCCACCGGTTCCTCCTGACGACTGCTGGGCTGCCGGGCCGTTGGCCGCTTTGGGCGTTCCCAAAATATTATTTTGGCCGCTGCCGCTGTAAGTGTGCCAGGCTAAACCAGATTCCCGCTCCATTGTCCTTTTCGGACTGTCGCTGCCAGCCGGCCAGCTGGGCGAAGCTTCAACTTTGTCCTGCAATTGGCAATCCGGACTGAATAAATAAAGGGCTTCATTGGTATTGCCCAAGGCTCCCGTATAAATTAAATTTGCCTTGATGCCAGGAACGGAATCGTCGCTTGTCCGTTCCAGTAGAAACAATTGTCCGGCCGCGATCTGGCTGGTTGTGCCAAAAGATATTTTAATCTGCTGGTCTTTATCTTGCAACTGCCAATCTGCCAAGTTGATTGTTTGGCTGTTTAAATTTTTCAGTTCTATCCATTCATGGTTCGCGCTGGCCGCTGTTCCCATCCAGGCAACCTCATTAATAATGATTTGGTTTGATCGCGCCGATTGTCCGGATTGATATTCACAGTAGACTGTCGCTGTCGCGCTCTTTGCGCTGGATGCTTTGTCGCTGGCGGTTTCGTCCGCGGCATCTTTGTCGCTCTCGTCGTCTAGTACGGCATCTTCCTCGCTGTCGTCATTCGCGACATCTGCTGCTTGGCCAGATTTCTTCATAAGCTCTTGTATGGCAGCTATCAACCTCTGCCTTAAAGCCTGGTCTTCTTCAAGCGCTTGAGCCTGGTTCTGCGCTTCCTGCTGGCGGCGGGCTATTTCTTGAGCGATCTTATCTATAATTTGCTGCCGTTCTTCAGGCGACAATTGTGTCGCGACAAATTCTTGCTCTGTCGCGCTTGGCGCGGCTGTCGCGCCAATTGTCGCGCTGACGCCGATCTGTCCGCTTGGCTGTCGCGCGTCATTTTGTATTTGGCGCGCATCATCTGTCGCTTGTCGCGCATCTGTCGCGCTTGCCGCTGCTTCAGTTAATATCTCCTCCGAACTTGTCTGCGAAATTTCGTACTGCCAAGCTGTGTCTGATTGATCTCCTGCCGGATTGATTATTGCCGGAATAAGCTGGGCGCCAAAAAGGTCGCCAAAACTTTTCATCGGATCGTTGAAAAAATTCTTTATCGGGTCAACAACATTCCTTTCCCACCAAGACTTCGGCCTCAAGCCTAGGTCCGGAACATCGGAAGGAAAAGATATGTCGACTTTGGGCTGGCCCACCCAAGAATACGCGCCATACTGGTTTTTTTGGACAACGCCGGAAAAAGTGGCGGTAAAGGGCGGAATTTGCTCGCCGGATTGGAGGCTGTGAGAAACGCCAAAAGTCAATCCAATAGACCCTTTAGACTCCGGAGGATTGATACTATCCATAGAATAAACTCTAATACTAATATCAGCTTGATTCTCTCCTATCCCCTTATAAATAATAACATATTGCATCAAGGCTTTTTCTTCGCCTAGAGCTGATTGATATTGGGCTTCAAAAGCGCCTGTGGAAAACTTGATCTGGTATTTGAAAAGCTCTGACTTGACATAATTTATGGCAGCCTGCACCGAATCCTTTTCAAACTTTTCCACCATTGCGGCAAAAACCGCATTGTAATCATCTGCCAAAATAATCCGGCCTATTTCAACGCCTTGGATGACTATGACCTTGGCAGAATCAAGCGGCACATCGTTCAGAAGGTAATGGAAAAAATTTTGCTTAATGAAACTGCGTAAAGTCAAAGGAACCGCCATATAAAAACGGTCTCGACTAGCGGAAGTAAAATCTGTAGTCCATTGATCGGTTAAGGCTTGAGGCAAAGTATCTTTTAAAATACTTTGAGTTTCCCACTGGGAAAGACGGGGATAATTGCTGTTATTATCCAAAGCCGCTTCTTCCATTGTCTGGGCAAAAATGATTTGCGGCAAAACCAGCACAGCCGCTATGGCTGCAAAAATAATGCGCGAGAAAATTTTCTGGGTCATTTAATTGACACCGTTTCTAGGAAATTGCCAAAGTCCTCAAGGCATTTAGAAGATTCTTCTTCGTTATTAGGCGGATATACAGCAAAGCTATAAGTTTTATGCTTCTTGAAAAGATAAAAAGCTGTAGCCTTTCCTTCATCCTTATACTCGAAAGTATGCTTCAAGGCAGAAAATCCATTTATAGTTGTAGTTTCAAAATTATTAACAATAGCTCCAGTTAATCCTCTATAAAATTTTGCGTCGTCTTTTATTTTATCTAAACTTTCATATTGATATGCAGCCGCCACTTCAATCAAGCAACCATTCTCTAAAGGAAGCTTCGGAGCTCCAATGTCATTTTTCTCAATCTTCGTTCCCGAAGCGTAAAGGATAACCGATCCCTCAGCATAATCTATCGTTTCCGCGCTCCAGCCCTGCGGGATATTATAAGAGAAGCCTGCCTTAGAATTTGAAACTTTACCATCCGCAATCCGGTAATCGCTCGCCTTGCCTTGAATAAGCTTATTGTTATTTTTATTCCAAAACAAAAAACCGCCTATAGCTATTAGGATAATGGCAAAAATCGTAGCAACGATGATTTTCGTTCTTTTGTTCATCGTTATTAATTTATTCATAGATATTTAAAACTAACTTAACTAAAAAAATAACTAAACGATATTGATTGTATCAAAATTAAAAGAACTAGTGGGCTTCGCTTCGCCTTGCCATAGCTTCCGCAGAAGCGAAGGCAGGTTTTACCTTGCCGTAGCTCCCGAAGGAGCGAAGGCAGGCATTGTCTCGCCATAGCTCTCGCAAGAGCGAAGGCGGACCTTGCCATAGTCCTTCAACAAGCTCAGGACAAAGGCAGCGATTTTCCGGTTTAAGCCCAAGCGCGGCCAAACAGCCGCGCATAACGCCGGAAAATATAAAAAAAGAAGCCAGCTATTCGCTGACAGTCACCTTTAAAAGATCTATTAAGATGCGGCTATAAAAAAATAAATATAAAGCCAGTTAGTGCGCTCAATAAGCCGTTGAGAGCCATTAAGGCATTAAGCTTTGGCCATTTAAATTTCAAAAGCCTAATCCAACAAAAATAATATCACATTATAATAAAATCCGCCCTGTGGATAACTCCCCAAAAAATGGTCAAGGCCGGGCCTTGACCATTTTTACGATCTGATATCGCCTTTATAGCCAATCCAACCGTCAACAAAGTTCCTTATTTCTTCCTTGCTATCAAATACTTGCTCTAAAAAATCTCTTTGGGTTACTGACGGAAAATTGTCCCATCCCAAATAATCAAGATAGCTAGACCAGCGGTAATCTTCTAAAAACTCCTTGGACTTTTTAGCATCGCTGATTCCCTTCTCCTTCCAGCCGGGCTCAATGATAGCAATCGGATTGGTATGAATATAAACAAAAATCGTCTTCAAATATTCATTATTCTCTACATGCACAGCCTTAAACCTCCCCTGAAACAGCGGACCAACCCTTTTATACTTTTCATTAAAATACATTGCATATCCAGTATTAAACTTCTGTAAAAATCTGCTGATGCCTCCTTCTCTTCCCTGGCGTAAAAGCAAATGAATATGATTAGGCATAAAAACAAAAGCAAGTACCTCCACGAATCCTTCCCTAGAGATGGTCAAGGCCGGGCCTTGACCATCTTGGACGACTTTGACTTCCTTGTTAAGATATTTTCTTCTGCGCGTCCTTCTTTCTTGTATGGCAACTGATTTTGAATCGTTAAATTCATATAGAGAAAAAATTCCGCGCCAATAGTCTTGGTCGTTCATAAAGATCATTCTTTTTTCAACGCCGCGGATTATTATGTGATAAACTTCTCCGTTTATAAACTCTATTTTTCTTTTTGGCATATTTGTTGATAAATATGGCTGAAAGATGGTCAAGGCCCGGCCTTGACCATTTCACTTATTATGTTTTTACAAAAAACAGAGGTTAGACCTCTGTTTTTCAATTACGGTTATGAGTTGATGCCTCGGAGATATAGGATTAGTTTTATGATTGTGATGAGGAGCTCTTGGCGGGACATTTGGCTGATTGGCTTGTCTAGAGTAAATGGGAGCTTAATCTGGGTTGAGGTGCTGCTATTTCCCTGCCCCGTGCTAGTAGTATTGCCGATAGTACTTGTGGCTTTATTAAGAGTTGAAGCGCTTAAATAGTAAGTGTAGTCTTTTTCTTCAACCCCGTTGGCTGGGGTTTTCATTTCCAGGCAAGGGATGATCGTTATGGACCGGTTCTGTTTGCTAAAATCAGGAAGAATCAGCTGGCCCTGCTGATTCTTATCAAAAACCATCATATTTAATGAAAGATTTCCTAAATTGTCTTCAATAATATATCGGACTTTGAAATAAGCGGCTGGATTGGCAGGCTTAAAATCAATTTTCAAGCCGTCTTTGCCTCCGGTGAATTTCTGCCAATGGCACGACCATTCGGTCAAAGTCTGCCCCAAGTTAATAGTGCTCTCTCCCAAAAAAGGCATAAAATTATTAAAAGGCACCAACTTAACTTTTTTCAAATTTTGATTTTTATAGCAATATTTTTCCCCCAAGGAACAGTCGTTAACCAAAACCGCCACGCTCCAATCGCTAAAGGCCTGCTTCAAATCCATTCCCGGAAAACGATCTTTTAAATAACTGTCTATGCTGGCCGCGCCGACTTTGGAAGAATGCAACGAGCTAGACAGAACTTCCACGCCGTATTGCTCAACCAAATAATGCGCAAACAAGCTCAAAACGCCGTAGTCGTAAGCTTGCCCGCGCCATTCGGTCAAAGAATCAAACGGATAATCCAAAAAGTCGCTGACTCTGGATTTTAGATAGCTTTGATCGTAGGCATTATTATAGCCCAAAAGAGTTATGGCAAATTCGGCCCGGGCTTCGTTCAGCCAAGTGTCATCAGCAACGCCATACGCCCGGTCTTTTTGATTGAATTGAATCAAATGGGTAAATTCATGGGCTAAAAGGCCTTTTATCAAAGAGCTAGTTAGGTATCCTACATTCAAATAAACCATTTCCCGCTGATTAGAGTTTGGAATCTGAATTTTTTCGTACTCATCATTGGTGCGGAAATAACCTTTATAGGATCCTCCCATTGAAGAAAACAACACTGTGATCCTGCTGTCCTTATCAATCCCAGGCTTCCATTCAAAACCGAATTGCGCGGTTAAAATAGGATAAATTTTGGAATCAAACTCGCTGGCCAAGCTGTTCAAGCTGGCGACAGCTTCTTCCTTTTTTGCCGAGGTCAAACCATTCCACCAAGAATCTTCAACATAAAAATAGGCATTGGCGCTGATCTTTTTGAGCGAAGCGGAAACATAGCTTGTTGAGCTTGCGCTGAAATCTTTTTCCACGAAAAAATTCACCCGCTGGTCCTGGTAATCTGCCAAGGCAAAAGCTGGTAAAGATACAAAAAGTATTGCAATAAAAAACAGTAATTTTCTAAGCCGCATTATCTTCTGCCAAGTAATTGTAACAAAATCATTATTATCTGAATCAACAAGCTGCGCCTCTGCTGATCTTCGCCTTGGATAGTAGTGCTGGCCGCGCTAGTTGTGCTAACAGTGCTGGTCGTATTTGTCTGGACAACAGGCTGGACCACTTTTACTTTTATCGCAACCTTTGGGGTTTCCACAACATATGTCTGGCCGGTAGCCCTGGTCTTTAGCAAATATTCTCCGGCTTTAGGCAATAGCCAATTATACTCCCAATTAACTCCCGAACCGGTTTGCTTTAAAGCTGTCCCCTTCCAGGTAATTCCATCGTCCATACTAACCTCCACTTTCTGGATCAACAGCCCTGAAACATCGGTACTGGATCCGTTTATCATATAATTTTTATCCTCCGGGATCTGGGAATCGTTTTGCAAATTAGAAATAGAAGAAGACGGCGCAGACTGGACCAATGCCTCTCCGCCATTAGCCTTGCACCAAACTATGTTAGAAACAGCGGAAGGACCGTCGCCATTTATAGCTTTCATCGCGAAAAACAGATACTGGCTTTGGTCTAGATTGCCGAGATAGCCCCGGACAGCGGAACTGGCCCAAGCCTGGGCATAGACTGTTGAATAATTGTAATTGCTCTCGCTCAAGCTGGAAACAGAATAGCGCACTTCATAGCCGGTCGGGCTTCCCGATGGAGCTGTCCAGCTTAACAAAATACCGCCTGGAGTGCCGGAATAAACGCAGCTCATATCAGTGATCGCGTCAGGCGCGGCGGCCTTGATCGAGATCGGCGCGAAGCTGATGAATAACGCAAAAAAAACCGAAAGCTTTATTAATTTTTTTGCTTCCATATTTTTTACAAAAATTATTTTTATAACTTCAGTATACAGCAAAATAAAAAAAACGCACAGGCGGATACTTGGCTTAAAAACATCCGCCTTCGCTCGCCGAAGCCTTGGCGAAGGTGAGCTTCTCCAGTCTTCGTTGAGCTACGGCGGACAAAGTCCGCCTAGATAACAATACGGAAGGAATGACAATAAGGTTGCAATAGAATTTAGCGTAAAGCTAAAAATGAAAAGCTAAAAATAACAGCGAAAAGCGTAAAATATCCGTTCGTTGCTTTACCTGCCTGCCGGCAGGCAGGCGCCGTTGTTTTACGCTTTTCGCTTTACGCTTTGCACTTAAAGCAAAAACCGCTTCCCCTAAAAAGGGAAAGCGGTTTTTTGCTTTGTCCTGCATCTCTCACAAGAAGATACGGGAAAAGTTTAACTAAGCTCCGAGTTCAACTAAGAAACCGGTAACAGGGACAGAGTAAGTTACTCCATCTCCGGTTCCAAATCCTGCTGAAGTAGCAGTTAAGCTGCCCTGGGTTGCGATCTTCCATTGCATTGTTGAACTGGCTGGCCAGATGGCTCTGTCCAAAGCATTGACCTTCAATGAAACTTTGGTGATAGAACCTGTTTGATCAGCAGGGTTGGCGCTTACGCCAGCGATGTTCGTGAATGTAACAGTGTTGCTAGCGACAGTGACAGTAATGCTGGCAGTGATATCCACGCCTGTATTCTCATCAGTCAATTTAAACATTGACGTGGTGGCTCCGGCTGGAAGTCCGCCTGGCAGATAGAAAGTGATAGCTGTTACCGGTACGGCTGAATCTGTACCGTAAGCTTTCAGATCTACAGTCATGTAAGTCTTATCGCTTGCTCTTCCTGATGCGATGGTAGCGATATCATTGGTAGCTGTAACAACAACGGAATTCAAAGTGTATTTACCAGCTTCGGTGGAAAGACCAATATTGCTTCTCAAGCTAGTGGTTGCGACCAAGGAGAAATCCTGTTGAGAGGTTACTCCGGTGGTTACAAGTCCGGCTGCAGGAACGCTGAAGTAAATCGTGGCTCCATCGTAAGAGGAATTGTTGATGGTAGCTCCATAGATGCTCAAAACTTTCGGAGTGTTGGCAACAAAGGTAGCGCCTTCAGTAACATCGGTTGTTCCAAAGGTAACGGTATCGCCAGAAGGAGTAACGGCATCGGTGATAGCAGTGGCTCCATCGTAGATGGTCACTGAAGAAACTAATTGATCAAGTGTTTCTCCGCCAGTTACGGTAGCGAGCAAATTCAAGCTATCCAGATCCTGGTCTTCTTTTGATGCGGTCACTTTAATGGTGCCGAGCAAAACTTTGTTCAAACCTCCCAATATGGCTTGGTTCAAATAAGTTTGTTCTTTAGAACCTTCAACAGCGGATGTCGGGGCCAAATTGATGGTCACGGCCTGGGTGTTGACAGCAGAAGCGCTGCAAACATTGTCAGAACCTTGTCCTTCTTGACCGGAAGAGGTCAAGCCAGTACCAACGATAGAGGCAAAGCCTCCGGCGAGTACTGAGGTCGGAACTGCTACGTCTGCAACTAAGTTAACCTGGACTGTACCGGCAGTGGTAACACCGCTGGTGATACCTTTAACGGTAAAGTGTTTGGTTGTGTTTGCTGGAATGGTGTAGTTGACATTGAAAGTAACATCATCATCACCAACAACGGTATCAAGAGTAGGAGTACCAGCGGTAGTAAATGTAACTAAGTCGCCAGTGATCATGGCATCTCCGTCGTAGAGATCAACTGAAGTGATCGCTCCGGCGAGGCTGCTGGCACCTGGTTTGACTAACTCAACTTTCATGCTGGAAACCAAGACATCTTCTCCCTGGGCTTTGATGTCGAAGACACCCAAGACCTGAGGAGTGGTCGATTTCACATATTGAGCGGCAGATCCAGAAGGAGACGAAGCTGTAGAAACAGCTAAAGTTCCTTTAGCAATGGTGGTAACACCAGTGCAATCCTGGGTTGCAGAAGGACCGGAAATTCCGACTCCGGAGGTTAATCCAGTACCGGAAATTGATCCGATCTTGGCTTCGATCTGAACATTTCTGCCGATCCCTAATACGACATCGCCGAAGATCTCAACTGTTTTTGAGTATCCTTTGGTAATGGCAACCGGGGTGGCAAAATTAATGGTAGCCTTTTTGCTGACAAAACCAGCGGCTGTTCCTTGCTCAACTCCGTCAACTTTCACTTTGAGGTTGGTAATATCACCGTCAAAAGCGGTTCCGATATTGGTAACGACAAATTGGTTGATCTGGATATTTTCAGCTGTACCGGCAGTGACTAAGAATCTACCCAATTTAACATCGGTAGTTCCAGCTTTTACGGTGGCAGCGGAAAGGGCTAAGGGGCTGACCTGGATTGTTCCTAATGATCCGCCAGCGATTATGGAATAAGAATTGCCCATGATCGGGAAAGTGCCGGTGAAGACAGTTCCGCCGATGGCATTGACGTTCTCAACTCCCATTTTAACAGTGGCTGATACAGTGGCTCCATTAGCAGCTGTAACAACTATGCTCAAATTCTTGGCAGTTCCTTTGGCAATAGTTATGGCTGGGACAAAAGAGAAGGTAGCAGTTCCGGCGACTAAGCTTTGGCTGTTACCGACTTGGTTGACACCATCATAAATTTTCACACCAGAAGCAGCGACGTCAACAGCGTAACCATTAGCAGTTCCGAAAGATTTGATCTTCAAACTGTTAATGACCGCATCTGCGTCGTTACCGGCAGTGAATGTAAGGACAGTAACTGTTTTATTAGCTTCGTTAGCTAATATATTTCCACCAACTGGAGTAGAAGCGGCTAAGGCAACTGTTAAAGGTTGTCCAGCAACTACTGTTGAACCAGTTCCGGTTCCTGCACAGGATTGTCCTGTTGTCGGGCTGTATCCGGAAACTGTTGTGCAACCAGCAGGAAGAGTGCTTCCGGTGGCGCATGATTGACCAGTTGTTACGCTATATCCAGCGGCTGATGTACAACCGGCAGGAAAAGCTGTTCCGGTTGTGATACCAGAGGCTAATAATGTATTTAATTTGGCTCTTGTAATAGAACCAACAAATCCGGCGACAGGGGCGATTCCATATTTAGTTTGGAAAGCTTTGACCGCGACTTGTGTTTTAAGACCGAAATAGCTGGATTCATATCCTTTTGAACCAACTCCGGTTACGGCAACTTGCGTATCGGCGGCGTTGTTCAAAACAGCTTGTAAACATTTAACATCAGAACCTGTAGAGCCTAAGCTTAAGTTTCTTGTAAAGGTAACACCTTGGCAGGAAACTATATCAGCAGTTTGGGTTGTTCCGGTGGTTGTTTGCAATTGAGCCAATAAGGCACCTAATTCAGCTGTGCTGCAGGTGCTCAAATTGTTGAAATCGCAAGCAGCGGCCACTGGGCCGGCAACTACGAAAGCAAAAGCAATAGAGGCAAAAGCGACTAAAGATTTTTTCGAATTCATTTGTGATTTATTGATAATTTAATGGAAACGGTATTCTTTCGAAATTCCCTTTCATTAAATTATCTTGTTTTAACTTTTTGACTTTTTATTTTCTCTGAGCCGCTATCGACCATTGGAAGCGACTTTTTTGAGCCTTGCTTTTTTGGCTTCGCTGTAAATCAGTTAATACTGGTTCACAGCGAGGCCGGAAAGCAAAGGCCATATTTTCCCCTCGCGTGTGGAGGGTAGAAAGCAGATTCAGCCAATCTACTCTCTGCTCTCAACACGCGAGAAGATGCTTACTTACGAATTTCTAATATCTAATTTCTAATTTCTAATCAAATCCCAATGTCCAACCAAATCCTAAACCCTAATGACCAAATCGTTCGTTTTGGAATTTTGGAAATTAGGATTTAATTGGGCATTGGTCATTGGGGTTTGGGGCTTATTATTAATCTATTTATTTATTGCTGGTTTCGGTTGTGGCTTGGTTCGCTGTCCCTTCAATCTTCTCTGTGCTAGTCGTGGTTGTGGTTGCGTTCTTGTTCTGGTTCGGGATCTCGTTAACCACGATGCTCAGCGCCTTTTCCACCTCTCCGTCAGCCAATGCTTTCTTCGCATCCAACAACAGAACAGCTTGAGCTTCGGTTAAGCTGCTGTTTTCCAATTGTTCGATTTGATTGTCTAAGTACAATTTATAATACGCAACCGTGGATTCTGCAAGGTCTGACTTTTGCACATCGTTTATTATATCAGTTTTAATAATTTGTTCTATAGCCTTTTGCTGGATTTTTAAAGATTCCAATTGGCCAACGATTTGCTGGGCCGTTGCCTGCTTGTCCGCGGCTGAAGCTTGTTTCAAGCTTTTGGAAGCATCTGCCAAAGTTTTTTGCGCTTCAGCAATGCTGGCAGCCAATTTCTGGCCCTGGTTCTTCTCCTGGCTGGTTATCTTGGAAAGATCTTCTAAATTAGACTTAGCCAATTCCAATCGGGCGGCTGGTTGTTCCTGTTCTGAAACAAAGGCCATTCTAACATTCTGCGAAACTTTCTTTAAAGGATAAAGCAAATCTCCGGGCAAAGCGCTTTGAGCTAAAGCGAAAGAAGCGCCGCCAGCTATTGAAATAAAGGAGAAAGCGGAAAAGGCCAAAGAAAAGGCCGGTTTGGCAATAAAATTCAAGTTAAACCAGGTTAAGGGCTGTTTGACCGGTTCGCTAGCCATGATTTTTTGTTCAGCCAAAAGCACCCAATTAGCATCGGGCTTTATATAATCAAGCTGTTCCAGGTTTTCAATTAGTTTCTTATCCGTAATTTTCATATCAATTATCTATTTCGGAAAAGTTTTTAACGGCTATAAACAAGGTTATTTCTTTGTCGTAATATATGACGCAATCCCCGCCCTTTTGTTACACCTTGACTCCGTCCTAAGATGGTCAAGGCCGGGCCTTGACCATCTTTTGGGGAGTAAAACTGGCAGAAGCCCCGCCTTCGCCCCGCATGCTTGCGGGGCTTCGGCGGGCAAAGCGGGCTTCTGGCAATTTAGGCTTCTTCTATTATTTGGCGGAGCTGTTTTAGGGCGCGGTGGATAATCACTCTGGTCGCGGCTTCTGATTTGTCCAGCGACTGGGCGACTTCGCTAATTGGCGCCTTGTCAATGTAATAGAGCGACACTGCCTGGCGCCAATCGCCGCGCAGTTGCGCCAAAGCGACTTGGACCTGTCGCGCGTCATCAGCCAAAATAGCTGTTTGCTCAATATTGACTTTTTCGTCCTTCAGATTGAAACAGCTGTCTATGTCTAATTCAGGTCGTTTGTCGCGATTGCGGTAATGGTCAACTATTAAGTTATGGGCTGTCCGAAACAGAAAAGCTGGCGGATTTTGAATGTCTTTATCGCGGCAAACTTGGTCCCAATAACGGGTAAAGGTCTCCGAGGTTAGATCCTGGGCAACGGCTTTAGAGCTGACTTTCAAGTAAACAAAGCGGTAGATCTTCTCTACAGTTTCTTGGTATAGCTTGGAAAAGTTTTCTTTTTTAAGGTTGCTGTTGTCCATTGTGTTTGTTACTGGAAAGGTTAGACCCTTTCAATGCGTACGCTAATTTTGTTTGTCGCGAATCTGTCGCGCATCTGTCGTGAATCATTTTTGCTTGTCGCATTCTTGTCGCGAACCATTTTTATCTGTCGCGCTCTTGTCGCGAATCTGTCGCGAATAATTTTTATCTGTCGCGTATCACTTAGCTCAATCTGCCAATTATTAAACAGGACAACCTAATGTCCCGACTATGTCAAGAAAAATTACTACTGATAAACTAACTTTTATGAAAATAAAATGTGTCTCTGCCCCTTCTCGCAATCTCTAGCAAATTTTTGCTTTTCAACCCATTTAGCTTTCTTTGTAAAGACCTAACGCCCTGGCTGGGAAAAAGTTCTTCCATCTCGCTTCTTTTCATTTTCCCTTTCTCTTTTAAGGTTTCCAAAATCTTTTTTTCCAAAATAGGCATATCCTCCGGATCTTCAAAAAAACTTACTTTTATTTCTTTATCCTCTCTTTCCTCTTCTTTCTCTTTCTTAACAGTAAAAATCTTGTTTAGCGGATCAAGCTTCTTCTCTTCCTTGGCTTTCGGCCCTGCAATTTGCTTGATTGCTGTCAGCTCCATAAAACGGCTTCTCAATATTTCCCCTAATTTTTGATATTCGTTTTCAAGAATTATAAAATTACGGCCGTCAATCCAATTCTGTTCTTTAGCAAGCTGAAAAAACGATTTTAAAT
>CAIMDX010000023.1 GCA_903839905.1 uncultured bacterium | reverse complement strand
GAAAGAAACAAAATACTGGCTGAGGTTAATTGCTCATACCGTTCCCGATTCTAAACCTGAAGCAAGGAAATTATGGCAAGAAGCCCAAGAGCTGAATCTTATTTTAGCCGCGATAATTAGAAGTGCCAATAATAAAAATAAATAATTGGTCATTGGGATTTAGGATTTGGTTGGGCCTTGGGATTTGGTCATTGCCTGCCTGCCGGTAGGCAGGGGGCTTTATAAACTGTTTGTCATTTTGATTTTTGATATTTGCATTTTAAATTTCTTGATCTGCCAGCTCATTTTTGGGGAATAAAGCTAATTAGCGCATATTTATAAGGTTGACTGATTTCGCAAGTTATAATAAGATAAAGCCGACAAGATTTGTCGGCTTTGTTTTGAAATAGATTATGAAAATTTCTACAAAAACACAATATGGGTTAAAGGCAATCATTTATTTGGCCGGCAATTCAAAAAAGGGCTGTTTTTGTTCTATTAAACAGATCGCTGAAAGCGAGGGTATCTCTCCCGACTATTTGGAGAAAATAATTTCTAAATTGGAAAAGGCTGGCATATTAAAGGCCCAAAAAGGAGCCAAGGGCGGTTATTCTTTGGCCATGCCGGCCAAGAAAATAAAATTGGGAGAGCTGGTCAATGTTTTGGAAGGCGAGAATTATTTCGTCCAGTGCCTTGGCGGAGATAAAAAATCCTGTTCAAAATGCAAAGGATGCTTGGCCCAGAATTTTTGGCAGAAATTCCAGGAAAAGCTTGATAATTTTTTAAATTCAGTGTCATTGGAAGATCTAATAAAAAATAAATTTTAATTTTATGGCAAAAATAAAGAAATCCGCCTTCGCTAAAGCTACGGCGAGACGAAGCCCGCTTTCGCTCTACGGAGCTGCGGCGAGGCGAAGAAAAAATAATATTAAGGCAAGAAAAGAAAAAATGTCCAGGATATATATGGATTACGGGGCAGCTACGCCGGTGGATTCGCGCGTTTTAAAAAAACTCGGCCGATTCCCTTCGGAAGTTTTCGGCAACACAATGTCTTTGCATAGCTTTGGCCAGGAGGCCAAAGCCGCGCTTGAAGAAAGCCGGGATATTTTAGCTGATTTGATGGGCGCGAAACCGCAGGAAATAATTTTTACCGGATCGGCGACCGAAAGCAATAATCTAGCTTTAAAAGGCATAGCCTTTGCCAACAAGGAAAAGGGCAACCATATTATTATTTCTCCGATAGAGCATCCCTGCGTTGGCGAAAGCGCCAAATGGCTTGAATCCCAAGGATTTGAAATAACGAAATTGAAAGTGGATCAATACGGTTTGATTGACCCGAAAGAAGTGGAAAGATTGATTAAAAAAGAAACGATCCTTGTTTCGGTGATGCATGCCAACAATGAAATAGGCACTATTGAGCCGATTGAAGAGATTGGAAAGATTTGCCGCGAGAAAGGAGTTTATTTTCATACTGATGCCGCTCAAAGCCTGGGCAAAATTCCCATTGATGTTGAAAAAATGAACATTGATTTGCTAACCGGCAGCTCTCAAAAAATGTACGGCCCGAAAGGTGCGGCCTGCTTATTTATCAGGGAAGGGACCAAGATTAATCCTATTCTGCACGGAGGAGGCCAGGAATTCGGTTTGCGTCCGAGCACGGTTAATATTTCGGCTATTTACGGTTTTGCCCAAGCATCTTTGCTTTGCAAAAAAGAAATAGTTAAAGAAAGCAAAAGATTAACCCAGCTTAGAGATAAACTCATCAAAGGAGTAATGGCAAAAATAGAGGGATCTTATTTGAACGGTCATCCAATAAAAAGATTATCCAATAACGCCAATTTTTGGTTTGAATTTATAGAAGGAGAGTCGCTGTTGATCCAATTGGATATGGCCGGTATTGCCGGATCAACCGGATCGGCTTGCTCTTCTGCTAAGCTTCAGCCCAGCCATGTTTTGCTGGCAATCGGGTTGCGGCCGCAGGAAGCGCACGGTTCTTTAAGACTGACCTTGGGACGTTGGACCACCAGCAAGGAAATTGATCGCGTTCTTAAAGTTTTGCCCGGGATAATAAGCCAGTTAAGGGAGATTTCGCCTTTTAAAAAAAATTAAATTTAAATTATGGTCAAGGGAATTTATAGCAAAAAAGTTATGGCGCATTTCAAAAAGCCCCATAACTATGGAAAAATAAAAAACGCGGACGGCATCGGCAATGTCGGAAATTTGGTTTGCGGAGATGTCATGCGCCTTTATATTAAGATCGGAAAAAATAAAAATAAACAGGAGATCATAAAAGATATTAAATTTGAAACTTTTGGATGCGTGGCGGCCATAGCCACTTCCAGTGCCATTACCGATTTAGCTAAAGGAAAAACTCTGGAAGAAGCGGCGAAGATAAGCAAAACCCAAATAGTGGACTCTTTGGGCGAGTTGCCTCCGATCAAAATGCATTGTTCGGTTCTGGCTTCGGACGCTTTAGTTGAAGCTATTTACGATTATTTATCCAAGAATAAAAAAGAAATTTCCCAAGATTTAGCCGTCAAGCACGAGCGCATTGCCAAAGAGAAAGAAGAAACTGAAAAAAGATACAAGGACTGGACCGATATGGAAAAAAAGATGCTTGGATAATATTTTTAGCGGCACTTGTTTATAAGAAATTATATGGCCACACAAAAGATCAAAGTTATTTGCGCCATGTCCGGCGGCATAGATAGTTCAGTTTCAGCGGCTTTATTAAAGAAAGCCGGATTTGATGTGGTCGGTATTTTTATCAAATTTTGGTCTGATTGCGACGAAAGTTACCGGGTTGGTTTGAACAAAAATAGATGCTGTTCAGCAGAATCCGAAAACCGCGCGCGCAAGATCGCTAGAATATTAAATATTCCTTTTTATATTCTGGACCTTCAAAAAGAATTTAAGGAAAAGATTGTGGATAGTTTTTTGGACGGGTATAAAAAAGGGATTACTCCCAATCCCTGCGTGATTTGCAATAAAGAAATAAAGTTCGGCTTGCTTTTGGAAAAAGCCTTGGGGCTGGGCGCTGATTTTGTCGCCACGGGCCATTACGCGGTAAAAAATGAAAAATCCTGCCTATCCGGCAGGCAGGCAAAAATCAAAAATCAAAATTATAGAATACTCACTTCGGCGGACGATCTTAAGGACCAGACTTATTTTTTGCACAAGCTTAGCCAAAAGCAGCTTAAACATATTTTGTTTCCGGTAGGAGAATACACTAAACCGCAGGTTAGAAAATTAGCCAAAAAATTCAAGTTGCCTGTTTTGGAAACGCCTGAATCGCAGGAAGTTTGTTTTATCCCTGGAGAAACAGAAGTTTTTTTGAAAAAATATCTTAAAGAAAAACCGGGAGATATCGTTAACCTGCAAGGGAACAAGCTCGGCGAGCACAGCGGCCTTTGGTTTTATACGATAGGCCAGCGCAAAGGCATCGGCCTGCCCGGCGGTCCTTACTATGTTGTTAAAAAAGATTTGAAAAAGAATGATTTGATAGTGACTAAAGATGAAAAAAATCTGGAACAAAAAGAAGTTATTTTTGAAAACCCAAACTGGATTTCTGGCCAGGAACCAAATTTTCCACTAAAAGTTGAAGCCAAGATTCGCTACCGCCATCCCTTAGCTCCAGCCCTTATCAGCAAGACGGGAAAAGAGGGGATATTCAAAGCTGTTTTCAAAGATCCGCAAAGAGCGGTTACGCCAGGACAATCAATAGTTTTTTATAATGCAAAAGTTGAAGAGAAAGGGAGAAGGGAGGTGCTGGGAGGAGGAACCATTGTTCGTTAAATCCCAATGACCAAATCCCAATGCCCAATAAAATCCCAAGTCCCAATGACCAATTACTCCGTTTGGGATTTTGGAAATTAGGATTTGGTTGGGCATTGGTCATTGGGATTTGGGGCTT
>CAIMDX010000022.1 GCA_903839905.1 uncultured bacterium | reverse complement strand
GAAAAATATTCTTCGTAGGTATCAAATGTTTCTCCGCCGTGTATTGCAACGACCTGTTTTTTCATCTCTGGCATAATTCAAAAAAACGGCCTACTTAAAAATTATTTCGTATTTAAAATGCTCTTTGCCTTTTTCGCAAACCGTTCCTTTTTTTTCAAAACCCGCTCTTTCTAAAACCCTGACAGATTTTGGATTCTCCGGAAGAGTCAAGGCATAAAGAAATTTGTAGCCGGCTTCGCGCGCGACATTGCACAATGCCATGACCGCATTGGTCATAAATCCGCGAACATCCGGATCCGCCCAATATCCTATTTCCCCTCCTTCCAATTTCGGCGATTTTATATCCAAGGCCCCGACTATTTTGCCTGATCCGTCTTTTATCAAAAAAACAAAATAGGTTTTATCCGCCCAGCCCTTTTTGGCCCAATTAAGAAATTTTCTGGCGTCGCGGATTGTGTACGGCCTGCCGTTGAGATTTTCGCTAAAAAGAAAATCATAAACCGCCTGCTGGCTGCAAATATCCATAACCTGCTTGGCCGCTTCGCTGGAGCAATCAAAAGAACCATCAATGCTTTGAAGAAAAAATTTCTGTCCGGTCAAATAATTGTCTACCTCAACAATCGTCCGGTCTTTGAATTCCGGCTGGCTGGCTTTTTGAGAAATAATATCATCCATATTCTCATTCTACCAAAAATTTCTGCCTCAGCGAAGGATAGACAAAAAACACCGCTTATGTTAAAAACTAAAAACACGGAGGTGAAATTTTATGCCAGAATACGATGGAATTAGATGTATCTTTTGTGGCGCGCCGGCCAGTGTTCCCAAAAAGCCAGAAAAAACCAATGAGGATTGGGAATGTAAAAATGGACACTTCTTTTCCATCCCGGAAACAGATGTCCGTTGCAAAGCTCTTTATTAATTCGCAAACCAGGCGAATTGCCGTTAAAAAACCGTTTTAAAAACGGTTTTATTTTTTATCCAATAAAAATAAATAAACCAAATAAAGCGCGGCGGCATTCTGTAGAACCAACAGCGGGATCCCTACCAAAAAATACCACTTTTGCGTCTTGTGCCGGAAAGCGAACATACCGGCATAAACGCCGATACTGCCAAAAGCCGCTGCCAAGAAAAACAGCATTCCCTCTGAAATTCTCTCCTCGCCCGGTTTGGCAGATTTTATTTTATCCGCCAGCATAATCAAAAAAGACGCAAGGTTTATCGCGAAGAAAAAAAATAAAATATAGAGCAACCGGCTATCAGGCGGCATGTTAAAATATTTAATTAACAGAACAATTTACTTTTTTAAAATACCGCCCCACTCTACGACCGTAAAACCATTTCTTTCCAGGGTTGCTATCTCCGGTTCGTTAATGACAATCTTCTCGCTTAACGGCGTAAATTCAAAAAGCAATCTTATTTCGGTATCCGGCTTGGGGGATATATCTAAACGCATATATTCATCTAGAAATTTTTTATCAGCCATTTTTATTTGATAATAGTCCGCTTCGGGCAGCGATTCCATCCAATAATCAATAAACTGGTTCTTTTCTTTTTCGTTAAGGCCCAGCTTAATCAAATTATCCTGAAACCAGCCCCTTAACTCTCCGTATCCAACAACCCAGCCGGATTCGGGGAATTTCGCACCGAACAAGATGGCTTCATAAAAAAGATAATCGTATTTATTGTCTATGATCCCCTCCTTTGTCGCGAAAACATTCCAGCCGTTTTTATACGCCGGGATGTCTTTAGCGATTATTCCTTTCACCCCCAATTTTACGCTTACCATTGAATCTTCTTCCGGATAAAGGTATATGGCGGGTTTCTTTATATTAACCACCTTCGGAGAAAGAAAAATAAAAGCGATAAAAGCCAAAATAAGAAAAATTACTATTGATCTTATCCTGATCTTAAGTACTTTTGTTGAAAAAAATATTACCAGCCCTATTGCCGCAATTATTATCGCCAATGAATAATAAATAGACCCGCCAGGATTCATTTCTAAAATGATTAAACTAAAAAACCCGATAAAAACGGTTGAAAGGAATAGATAAATTATCCAAAAGACGATTTTTGCAAAACGCTTCAAAATTTTTTTAATATCCATATTCCGATTTATTAAGTTATTACGGTGATATTATGCAAAGGTTTAACTTTTGCATTTTTCAATTAAGGACACTGCCTGCAAATACCTGACCAGCTGGAATATATCTTGTCGGGACGATTGCCCAAAGTAAAGCATGCATCTACCTTAATCTGTTTTTCCGATGAATAATAGTTCCCGTTACAGCGCCACAAATTACCGCACCCCGTGGCAACACAGCCATCATAGCTATTATTATTCCCGTTTCCCCCGCCTCCATTGTTCTTCCCGCTAAAAGTCGCATAAAACCATTGGCACGCCTGGTCCCCGGTACCCGGATATTTCCCGACAGCACAGCCGTAGGAATACCAGATCCAGTACAAAAGCAATCCCCAAACCAGCAATTGAAGACACGAGCTGATGATCAGGATGATAAAAGGTTTGGAAGGCGCCGAAGCAGTCCGCGCAGGAGCTGGCGATTTCTCTGATTTCGGCCCCTCTTTCGGAGCTTCAACAGGATCAATCAGATTGGCTCCGCAATTTTTACAAAACTTATCATCCAAATTATTTTTTCCGCCGCACTTTGGACAAAAATTTGCCATAATATTATTTTCTTTAATAAATTAACCTTATCTCAATTTTAGATTAAACTGACAATCCGTCAACAAAAAAAGCAGACTTTCGTCCGCTTTCCATCCCTGGATTAATTCGTGCTCTTCTCTTAAATATTTATACCCGATGATTTTAAATCAATCAGCAGGCTTTGATAATCTGTAAATAATATCCCTTGCATCCCGATTTTTTCAGCCCCCAAAATATTCTCTTCTGTATCATCTATAAAAACAGCTTCTTCCGGTTTCAGTTTCATTTGATTAAGAGCCATAAGATATATCCTGCTATCCGGCTTCTCTAACCCTACTTCAGATGAATTGATAAAAATTGAAAAAAATTCATCAAAATTATTTTCTTTTTTAAAATACGGAACCGTTATGGCCGTTCCGTTATTTATAACGCCAAGAGCATAATCGCCTTTGATCTTTGGCAGCAGCTCATTCCAAATTTCCGGAATTTTAGAATATTTTAAAGCTATTTTTTCAGCAATTTCTTCTTGTGAATATTTTTTCGTGATCTCGCTTCGTCCAAGAGCCGCGATGAATTCTTTATCATTTGGAAAAAGGCCCCGCATCTTCTCCGCCGCTTCAACAACTTCATCAAAAACATATCCAGGATTTTTCTGGAGCAAAGGCCCGACCATATCAAATATTATCCCCTTGATCATATTATTTACTTTACCAACTCTTAATATGCATATTAAAAACCAAAATCAACTCCGCTCCCGCAAGATGCTTAAGTATAGGATTATTTTTTACCATTCTACTTCGCCTTCTTCTTTTGGATTGGGTTCATCCCTTCGTTCTTTGCCTTGCCCTCCATCCGCGGCGGACGGGTAAGATGATTAGACTCGCGCAAAAACTTTTTTTTATCTATTGGATTTTGTTTTTCCATATAGTTATTCTACCAAAAAACCCTGCCTGCCGGTAGGTAGGCGCCCCCTCCGCCATCCGCCAATTGACGGAAGTGAACGGCAAAGGTGTATAGCGAACGGCTCTTACAAAAAAGATGCGAGAATAAATCAATATCTCCGCACGGATTTACTTTATTATAAATGATGGCTGACCCCATTTTTCTCTCGTAGTTTATAAATAATCGACTTGATACAAACAAAAATTCCATAGCCGATTATGGCTCCGGATACATTCAGCAATATGTCGTCAATATCAACCACGCCTACTCGGAATATGCCCTGGACAATTTCTATCACCGTGCTAATAACGAGAGCGGCAACCAAGACAGATTTCCATGCAAATCGACGGCGAAAAAGCGGCACAAAAAACCCAATGGGAATAAAGAGAATCATATTTCCCACAATATTGCGAATAGCTACATTCCATGTGAACTCACCGCTGAGATAATTTAGAATAGTTCTAAATGGCACATAGTTTCCGTTAGCAATCTCAAATACCATACCCGTTGGATATTTAAAAACCAACAGCTTAATCAGCGCTGCGAAGTATATAATAAATAAAATGACAACTGAAATTTTAAATTTAGCTTTCATATATTGGAACCTGATTAGGTAGAAAAAAGAACCGGCCTGTTTTAAGATATAACGCCGCTTTCTTCCATTTTTTCCAATTTCGTATAATAGTCCGGGAATTCATTCAAGTGAGCTAGGGCTATTTTTCCCGTCATAATAGGATCGTCATTGGTTATGTTTGTGCTCGGATCACGACTGCCATGCTCCAATTCCACATCTATCCCCATTCTAAATTGTTCAATATCAAATTTACTCCAATTAATCCCCAAGGATTCACCTATGGTTTTAGCCTCTTCAAATGAAAAATGTTTTATCATATGTTCATCTTACCAAAAAACCGCCCTATTTGTTAGGCGCAAATAATTGGGTCAGCCACCATTTTTTGGCCTCCCCCACTTTTCGCAATGTTTGTTCAAGGTCAAAATTTTTGACTAATTTTCTTACCCAACCGCTGTATATAAATTTATTTCTTAACATTTTTCGGCAATTTTTTGTTATCGCCCTCCGCCGGATTTAAATAATTTCCGCCGTTAACCACTTTCTTGCCGGTTTCTTTTTCCAATTCGCGCCGGGCATTGCCGGAAATTTTGCCGCCTTTGTGCGCCGCGCCTTCGTTTTCATTATATCCTTGCGCTTCATCTTTTTCCGCGATTTGTCTTGTTGATAATTCCGCCAGAGCGGTAAAAATCAATTCGGCTTCGTTCATATGGTCGCGCAAATTGTGCTGTTTCAAGCCTTTCAGATCTTTATGGCCTTTTACTGATAGTCCGCTCCATTCCTGATGGATGATATTGGTTAATTTGGCATATTCATCAGCTTTCTCAATCCCATTCTCCGCCCAATAATCAGTAAGCTTATTCCTCACTTCAACACTAATCATTCTTTGCTGTATCCATTTGTCGCTATGGCCTCGCATTTGCCAATTCTTCCTCGCTCGCGTGATTGATAATTCCGGATCAATAGTTTCCTGCATTCTCTCGTAGCCAACTTTTGCCAGCCACATCTTAAACGGCTCGGCTTTAGGAGAGGGAATTGATTGAATTATGCGT
>CAIMDX010000021.1 GCA_903839905.1 uncultured bacterium | reverse complement strand
TTTTGTTTTTTTTCATTTTTAACATATCGTAAAAAGCTTCAATTCTGGTTTTAACGCCGGTTTCCGATGTTTGGGCGTCAAAACTGAAATAAAGAATGGGAGTCTTAAAATCTTTGGATATTTTGTGCAGCATAGACATTGAACTCACTTCCGGCACGCAGCCGAATGGCTTAATATGGATCAATCCGTCAAATCCTTTTTCTATCAATTCAATGGCGATGCCGATGGTTTCCGTTCCGTGGGCGCCGATATGGTGCTTAAGATACGGCTTGGCTATTTTTAAATATTTATTGGTGCGCTGTTTGGAAAAAATCAAATTTTGCAGTTCGTGCGTAATGCTGACAAACCGATGCACTTCTACTCCCCTTTTCCCCAGCTCCTTTTCTATAAAAAAATTGGAAAAAGACTCTATTGTCACATAAAATTCCCCGATTATTCCCACGCGCAGCGGATTGGCAGGCTTATTTATTTCTATCTTAAGGCATTCTTCCAAATATTTATCTTTCACTTGCCTAATCAAATTAAGTTCGTGGACGCCATCAAGCTCCTTTAAAAATTGGCTAAATGTTCTTTCAAAACTTCCTTTTTTTACTTCAAAACCGATATTTTTCCGGATGAAATCTTCAACTTTGTCCACGGCTTCAAATTTTTTATAAGCCAGACAAAAGCCTTTTCCCATTCTGTAATAACTAAGCTTCGGATTCATTTTTCTAAATTTCAAAAGGATTTTTAAGATGCTGGTCTTCTTAGCAACAAACCGAATCATAATAAAATCATAACCCATTTTTTTCAAAGCCGCCTCCTGCACTTCCCCGTAATAAGCATAGCGACAAGAAGTGCCTCCAGCCTGAATCAAAACATTAGCTCCTTTTTCCAAGCACTCCAAAAAATTTCCGATGGTGTATTTATAAGGGACACAGGCAGTTTCAGGGCTTTGTTTGGCTCCGATCTCTATGGTCTTTCTGGTTATCGGCGGGGGCATGATAATCTCGCCGTCAAGCATTGAGGCAATTTCCTTAAAGCCAACCCAATAATTTCCCAAATGGGGAAAGCCTACTTTTATTTTTTGGGGCAGTTTATTTTCCATTTTTCTTTTTCCTCATTTTAAGAATATCCGCAAAGCTTTCCAGTCTTGTTTTAAGCCCGGCTTCGGCCTGCAATTCGTCCAGGGTAATCACTACAATAGGAATATCCTTGATCTTATTTTGGCACAAATCTATCACTAAAGAATCCGGCCCGCAAGGAAAAGTCATTAAAAATAAAATTCCATCAATATGGCCTTTATAATATTCTATTGCACCGACCATTTCCTTATTGTAGGTCCAATACATATCAGTGGAAATATTTCTCACCAATTTTCTGGCCTTGGCATGGTCAACAATATCTGAAAGTAAAACATTGATCCCTTGAAGTTTTAAAAAATTAATTATCGGCTGGCCTAAATAAGCGTCGTAGGTCGTATAAGGATGGGAAACGATTAAAACGCTGGGCTTAACTTTTTTATTATTTTTTATCAGCTCCCATTGCTCTTTTAATTCTTTAGCGTGCTTTTCTGCTAATTTTTCTTTTCCTTTTAAATAAGCTTGGATAATTTTAACCGGATTTTTGGAGAATTGCCAGCCGACCTTGAACATTTCTATCGACTCAAATTTGAATTCATTAAAATCAACTGTGTAATCAATGACCTCTATTCCCGGGATCGTATTCCGCACAATATCGGTCAGAGCCCAAAGCTTGACGCAGGTACTTTCCCCTTTATGCGAGGAAACAATACGGGGCAGAAATAAAACATCGGCCTTGTCTTTTAAATAATAAGCATGGCCTAATAAAATTTTCAAAGAAAGGCAGCTTTCGTCCACGGCCAGCTTCAAGCCTTCTTTTAAAATTTGCTGGTTGGTCTCCGGGCTTAAAACGATCTGGCATCCAAGCGTTTTAAAAAACTCCTCCCACATAACAAAATACTTGTGGCACAGCAAAGCTCTCGGTATGCCTATTTTAACTGGATTGGACATAAAAATATTTTAAATGCAACTGGTTCTAAATTTTTCAAAAAACAAAAAAACCAGCCTCTTTTATATATTTAATACAAATATTCCAGACGATAGAGTTCTCTTCCACGGTCAATGATTGCTAGTTGCGGCAGGGGAAGCTCGCCTTCGCGAAGTTTCGGCGGACTTCGTCACGCCGAAACCGAGCCAGCTATTTCCATACAAATCATAAACCCGCCTTCGCTCCCTGCTGGGAGCTACGGCGAGGTAAAAGCGGAGGGGACAGGAGTCGAACCTGCAAGTCCCTTGCGAGACGCACGCTTTCCAAGCGTGTTCCTTACCATTCGGAGCACCCCTCCATTCACAAAGTTCTTTTTACCTTAAATTCTCATTCCCATCAATGCCCTTATCCTCTCCTCTACTGGCGGATGGGTCATAAATAATTTGGAAAAAAAGCTGACTTTGTTCCCTTTAAACGGGGAAGAAATGAATAAGTGAGCCGTTGAATTATTAGCTGATCGCATCGGCGTAGCATCGCCAGCAATTTTCTGCAAAGCACTGGCCAGCCCTTCAGGATAGCGGGTCATTAAAGCGCCGGAAGCATCAGCCAAAAATTCCCGTTTGCGGGAAACGGCCAGCTGTATTAAGGTCGCGGCAATCGGAGCAAGAATGGCAGCGGCTATTCCGATAATTAACAATACCAATCCGCCCTTCTTTCTTCCTCCTCCCCTTAAGCCTATCCTAAAAAAGAAATCAGAAAGCAAGGCAATGATACCTGCCAAAACCACGATAACCGTACTTAAAAGAATATCTTTATTTTTGACATGAGAAAGCTCGTGGGCAATTACCCCTTCCAATTCAACTTTGTTCAACTTTTCCAAAAGACCGCGGGTGACCGCGACTACGGCGTGCTTTTCATCGCGGCCGGTGGCAAAAGCGTTCGGCTGGGCTTCCTCCATTATATATATTTTCGGCATCGGCAAGCCCGAAGCAATCGCAAGGTTTTCCACGATATGATAAAGTTCTTGATTATCGCTTTCAGCAACAGGTTTGGCTCCATTCATGGCCAAAACAATTTTGTCTGAAAACCAGTAACTGATAAAACTTTGGGAAAAAGCGATGGCAACGGCTATGTATAAAATAATTGGATCATTATAAGAATAGCTGAAAACATAGCCCAAACCGATAATTAAAACCAAAAACAAGGCCATTAAAAACCATGTCTTTCTAATATTTGACTGGGCTTCGGAATACAAAGTCGGCATAATTTTTGCCTTGATTGATTTATTTATTACTAATCAGCGAATTAAAACTTGACTTGCGGCGCTTCTTTTTGCGCGGCATCGGTTACTTCAAAAAGTTCCATCATTTTGAAGCTGAACATATTGGCGATGATGCTGTCCGGAAAGCTTTGAATCTTAATATTAAGATCGCGGACATTGGCGTTGTAAAATCTGCGGGCAGCCTGGACCTTGTCTTCGGTATCGGTCAACTCTCGTTGCAATTCTAAAAAGTTGGTAGAGGCTTTCAAATCAGGATAATTTTCAGAAACGGCAAACAGAGATTTTAAAGCACCGGTCAATTGATTATTCGCTGCGGTTTGCTCTTTTATTCCTGTTGCGCCCATAGCCGCAGTCCTGGCTTGAGTTACGCGGTCAAAAGTTTCTTTTTCGTGCGCGGCATAACCTTTTACGGTTTCCAGTAAATTCGGGATCAAATCGTATCTTCTTTTGAGCTGGACATCAATATCAGCCAAGGCTTCCTGGGTTTGAACTTTAAGTTTGATAAGCCCGTTATAATCAAAGGCTACCCATACGCCCACCAAAACCAGAACTATCAATATTATTGTTAATAATGCCATATTTCTTAAACTAAACGGCCGGAGCTAAAGATTAAAAAATACTTAGCCAAAGCCTTATTTAAACTTTTTATTATTTATTATTGATTATATTTTAAACAAAAACCCTGCCAAAAGCAACCCTATTAAACAGCCACCCAGCGGCTCCCGCCAACTAACGGGATTTAACAAGGTAAACCCCGTAAGCCTTTCGGCTTACGGGGCAATCTCTCAAAGCTCATCAACTAAAATACTTTTAATATTCGGGCATGCCCATACCGGCGCCTGGCATTCCTCCAGCTTTTTTCTCTTCCGGTTTTTCGGCCACGACGCATTCAGTGGTCAAAAGCATAGAAGCGGCAGACACCGCATTCTGCAAGGTCAATCTTACGACCTTGACCGGATCAACTACGCCTGCTTTTAACAGATCTTCAAAGGCGTCTTCAGCGGCATTGTAGCCTTCGTTCGCGGGCAGCTTTTTAACATCAGCCGCTACCACGGATCCGTCCCGGCCGGCATTATCAGCTATTTTTCTTATCGGGTCTTCCAAAGCTCTTCTAACGATATTAACTCCGACCTTTTCATCCCCTTTCAATTTGCTGTCTTCCAAAACTTTTTGGCAGCGTAGCAAAGCCACTCCTCCGCCAGGAACGATTCCCTCTTCTATAGCGGCTCGGGTGGCGGCTAAAGCATCTTCTGTTTTATGCTGTCTGGCTTTTTGTTCAATCTCTGTCGCGGCTCCCACTTTTATAACAGCTACTCCTCCGGCTAATTTTGCCAGCCTTTCTTGAAGTTTCTCGCGATCAAAATCAGATTCTTCCATCTCAATTTGTTTTTTGATCTGATTGATGCGAGTCTCTATTTCGGTTTTTTTGCCTCTACCGTCAACAACGGTTGTTTTGTCTTTGGTAACAACTATTTTGCGCGCCTGCCCCAAGGAAGTCAGCTCGGCATTTTCCAGTTTAAATCCCAGATCTTCGGAGATGACCTGTCCGCCGGTAACTACGGCGATGTCTTGCATCATCTCTTTTTTTCTGTCTCCGAACCCCGGAGACTTAACGGCAATCGCGTTGAATATGCCGCGGATACGATTCACTATTAAGGTAGCCAAGGCGTCTCCTTCCACTTCGTCGGCAATGATCAAAATATCTTTTTTGCCGGTCTTCAAAGCTTTTTCCAAAAGTGGAACTATCTCCTGGATATTGGAAATCTTTTTATCAGTTATCAAAATATAAGGATCTTCAAGCACCGCTTCCATTCTT
>CAIMDX010000020.1 GCA_903839905.1 uncultured bacterium | reverse complement strand
TATTTGGGATTTGGACATTGGGGTTTGGGATTTGTTTAGAAATTAGGTTAATTAGAAATTTTGGTTGATGGCTATAAATATGGATTCTTAATTAGCTTAATCTTTGCTTCTCTCCTTATTATAATTATCAGATATGGTTCTATTGATTTTGTTTTTTAAACAGGGTACTTTTTAATCTGTTGCTGATCTTTATGCCTATTTTTTATCAAACTTATATTTTGCCAGATTCTTTACGGGCAGAGTTGCAAGAGTCTATCGGGCTGTCTGTTTTTGGTTCAGACAAAGAAGTGGCTGTAAAATTCAATCAGCTTGTTTGGCAAAAAAAATTTAAAAAAGTGATTACGGTCGGAGATCATTGTTCTTTAAACTTGTCTTCTAATGTTAAAATTTTTGATGGTAAAACCCGAAGAATGAAGGTGCCTGAAGATTTGAGATATGACCTTTTTTTAAAAAATCCGGCAGGCACCATTCAATCAGAGGCTTGGGGGGTTGTGAAGGAAGCCATTTTTTTCAACAAGAATGTTTTTGTTGAGGGGGAAGAAGACCTGCTTGCCATTCCTTGCGTACTTTTATCTGAAGAGGGTACGGCTGTTGTCTATGGCCAGCCCGGCAAAGGCGTTTGTGCCATTGAGGTTACCCCTTTGATTAAAAAATATTTCAACGATCTGCTTTCCAAATTTAAAATTATTTAACTTTTCTCAAAATATTTACAATAATGCTTCCTCCTGCTCCGCCGATATTTTGGCATAGTCCGATGCTGGCGTTTTTTGCTTGGCGTTCGCCGCACTGCCCCCGAAGTTGCCTTGTTATTTCGTAAATCTGTGCTAAACCAGTAACCGAGATTGGATGGCCCTTGGCTTTTAATCCGCCAGAAGGGTTGATCGGAAATTCTCCGCCTAAATTTATTTTACCCGATCTTATAAGTTCGGCTCCCTGGCCTTTTGGAACAAAGCCTAAATCTTCATATGAAAAAAGTTCTATGGGCGTAAAAGCGTCGTGCAGTTCGGCAACATCAATATCTTTTGGGGAAACGCCGGCTTGCTCGTAGGCAATTTTGGCTGCCAATTCCGTGGCCTTAAAATGGCCGGTTTCTTCGCGGTTGAAAGTAAGCAGATAATCGGTGGCAAAGCCGGAGCCAGCCACTTCCACTTCGGTTTTTTCCTGGGTTAAAACTACGGCCGCTCCTCCATTGACCGACAAAGAACAATCCATCAAGCGCAAAGGTGAAGCGATTTCCGGAGATTTTTTGATCTCCTCCAGGGATATAGCTCTTTTATAATAATAAGCTTTGGGGTTCAAGGCTGCATTTTGATGGTTCTTATAAGCTATCAAAGAGAGGTCGTCCATTGTGGCTCCGTACTTTTTCATATAGTCTTGCCAGACAAGGGCATTTTGTGCAGGAAAAATCATACCCTCTGTTTGTTCTATCGTTCGTTCGGCGGCCGACATAATCAAATCGGTTGTAATTTCGGTGCGGTTATCCACTACTTTTTCCCCGCTCAATATCAGAATATTTTTAAAGCCGAGCCGGTTAGCCGTCCAAAAAGCCGCTCCTCCGCCCGAGCAGACGGAAGGAGTTTCAATAATAGGGACATGGGTTTTGAACAGATCAGATATTAAAGAAACTTTATGGGTTTGATGCTCTCCTCCTCCGGCGCTGGAAATGGTTGTCAGGACAATGGCGTCAATCTGTGACGATCTCATTTTCGCGTCTTCCAGCGCTTCCAAGGCCGCTTCATAAGCAAACTTCCACCATGGTTTTTGGCTGTAATCAAATTTTGTCATCCCAACGCCCTTTATATACATAAGCTATTAAATTTTTAATTTCTAATATCTAATTGACCTAATGAAATCCCAATGACCAAATCCCAAAGCCCAACCAAATCCTAAATCCCAATGACCAAATCGTTCGTTTTGGCCTGCCTGCCGGCAGGGGTTTTGGAAATTTGGATTTGGTTGGTCATTGGACATTGGGGTTTGGGATTTTTCGCTAGTCTATTTCTGTCCATGCTGCTATCAATGCTCCCGGGCCTACATGGACTCCGATGATTGAGTCGGTCAGATTGATAAAAGAGACTTCAAAATTTTCCTGCCTTAGCATCTCTTTAAGTTTTTGGGCTCCTTGGGGATTATCGCAATGGGTGATGACCACTCGGATATTTTTGTTTTCTTTTCTAAGTTTTTTAGTTCCGGAAAGAATTTTTTTAAAGATGGCTTCGGACATTTCTTTTTCTCCGGTGCTGAAGCCTATTTTTTCTATTTTTCCATTTTTGATTCCCAACAAGGGGCTGATCCTGATTTTTTGAAGGCGTCTTAGCCATTGGGCTTGGCTATGGCTGATGCGGCCTCCCCATTCCAGCCATTTTGGGTCTTGAGGCATTCCGTATAATTCAACCCGGTCCGATTCTTTTTTAAGCTCAACTAAAATTTCCTTTATGTTTTTTTGCATTTGAATGAATTCAACGGCTTTCAGGACGATCAGCGCCTGGCCTGCGGCGGCGTTCAGAGAATCAAAGATATGGATTTTTTGTTTCTGCTCTTCGGGCAGCAAGTTCCTTGCCTGGCAGGCGGAATTGTATCCGCCGGAAAGCTTGGAAGAAAAATTAATACAGAGGACTTCTTTATATCCTTGGCTTAATTTTTTCTTGAAAGCATCCAGGAAATCTTTGGGGCTGGGCTGGGAAGTTTTCGGGAGATTGGCTATCCCCTTGCTGGCGGCGTCTCTCATTTTTTGATAGATATTTTCCCCTCGCAGCATATTTTCTTCCGGCCAGTCGTAAATATATTGGACGATCTCTATGCCATATCGTTCAATGATCTTATCGGTCAAATTGGCAAGAGGATCGGTAATCAATCCGATGGAAACCTTTTTTATTGAAGGCTCGCCGACAATTTCCTTGGCCATATCTTGCGTCCTTAAATCAAGGATTTGGCCTTTTTGTTTTATGGCGGCAATTACATCATCCGGCATATCGGTGTGGACATGAATCTTCATTTTATTCTTTATTTGGACGATGTCCAAAGAGTTGCCAAAGCGGGATAAAGCCTTGCGCATTTCAATATCGTTGATCCTTGGGTTTTTAATAAGGGCTACCACTTCAAAGCGGGCGGAAATAATCTGGATGATATTTTTAACATTTTGGGAAGGTTTTGTTTCAATCGGGGAAGATACTTTTTTGTCTTTCAAGGCTTCAAGATAGCTTTCCATAATTATTAAAAAGCCCAGGCCTCCGGCGTCAACAACATTCGCTTTTTTTAAAATAGCCATCTGTTCGCGGGTTTTAAGCAGCGCTTCGCTTGCGGCCTTGATGGCTGTTTTCAGGGCAGAGGGAATGTCGTTTCCTTTTTCCGCTTCTTCTTCAACACTTTTAGCCGCGGCCGTTATCACATCCAGGATCGTTCCTTCTTTTGGATTTTGGATTGATTGCCTGGCCCGTTCCGCGCCTTTGCGGAAAGCTGCTCCCAAAATTCTAGCGTCAATTTCATTTTTGTTTATTTGCGATAAAAATCCGGCTAAAAAACCGGTGTAAATGACTCCGGCGTTTCCTTGAGCGCTGGCTAGAGAGGCTTCCAAAACATCATTGGCCAAGGTTTCGGTCGTATCGTAATTTTTATTTTCAATTGCTTGCTTTATTCCCCCCAGCGTTTTAGCCAGATTGTTTCCGGTATCTTGGTCTGGTACCGGAAAAACATTGATCTTGTTTATGTTTTCCTTGTCCCTTTCTATTCTTTGGCAGGAATAGATGATCATTTTTTTAAGCTCTTTTGGGGCAATGGTTTTCATTTTTTAGGAAAGTTTGTTTTTAACTTCATCCAGAATTTTTTTGGCCAAATCTTTGCCGCCGATGCCGAAAGAAATGCCGATAGCCAAAGCCAGCGTGGCCAGAAAAGCGATGAAAATACTTAACACCAAAGCCTGGGCGATATTCAGCTGGTATAAAATTGCCAAAACAGCAAGAATCCGGATGGAAAATCTGGCAATTTTCCCTAAAATTTTGGAATAAACAAGCTTCTCGTCTTCAATATTGCCGATGATGATCTTCTGGGAAAAGTTTTCTGCGGAAAGGGCAACGAATAAAATAAAGAGGGAGATATAAATATTCGGCAAAAATTTAATAATGGAAATGAATAATCCGCTGACTTGTTGCAATCCCGCGATGTCGGTTGAGATCATCAGCGTTACAAGCAAAAGAGACCATTTAAGAATCTCGCCCAAAAATTTGGGAAGATTGATGTTGATATTTTTTTTAGCCAAAGCGTCGTTTAGCTGGGTTCCCTTGGCAACATTATTGAGATTTGTTCTTTCCAAAGTTCGCGACAATTTTTTTGCTAGCCAGCAAGAAAATGCCCAGCCGATCAGAAAGAATAAAACCGCTGCCATAATCCTGAAAGAAAGCCTTTGGTCAAAAAGAGCCTGCGCTTGCGAAAGATACTGTTGGATGTCCATAGTCTTTTTGTATTATTTAACGCGTTAAGCTTATCTCTTATTCCCGTCCAAAGCCAGGATGATTCCTGGCTGGGCAAGCGTAATTATATTTGAAAGAGGATTTAGGTCAATGAAAGTTGTCCACATTGCTGGAAACAGCGTTTTCAAAATGGACGATCTTGTTGTGGTCGCTAAAAATCTTCACGGCAATTATATCAATTTGCCAGGGGCTGTCCAAGCCGGCCTTATTTTTCATTAACCAGCTTTCCGCGGCCCTAACCACTTTCCGCATTTTTTGATAGTTGGCTTTTTCTTCGGGGCGGATTAGCGGCTCTCTTCCCGTCGTTTCGTCTATCCGCAATGTTTTCACTTCCACAAAAACAATTGTTTTTTTCTTTTTAGCTATGATGTCTATCTCTCCCAGGGGCGGTCCTTGCGGAACGCGGAAAACATAGTTATGGCCTAATATTTCGTAACCGTTGCTTTTTAAATATTCAATAGCTATCTGCTCCCCTAGTTGGCCGGTTTCTTTGGCTGTTGGCATAGTGTTTGGTATAATGAGTTTATTAAAAAATTTGATTTAAAACAGATTTTAGGATATTTTAATTTTACAGCAATTAAACGGAATTAAAAACATTTTAGGAAGATGAATAAGAAAATCATTTTTTCAACCGCGCTTTTCTTTCTAGTCTCCGTAGTAGCGATCTTTATCTTAGTTGGTGAAAAAAACGCTATTGATCCAAATCAGCCGGAGCCGGGTAAAGATGCGGAAATAATCCTTTATTATGGAGTTACCTGCCCTCATTGCATTGATTTGGACGCCTGGATAGAAGCCAATAAGATCAAGGAAAAAGTTGTTTTTGGCCAGAAAGAGATTTTTCAAAACGAGGGGAACCGCCAAGAGCTTTTAGCCAAAGCCAAAATTTGCGGCATAGCGGAAGAAAGCGTTGGCGTTCCTTTTTTATGGACCGGTTCAACTTGCTTAATCGGCAAAGATAATATCATTAAATTTTTTGAAGATAAAATTAACGGACAAACTCAATAAAATGAAACTGTCTATAAAAAATAAAGGTTTGATTTCTCTTATCGTCGTTGCCGGGCTGTTGCCCGCAACCCAGGCTTTGGCTGTTTGTCCGGTTTGCACTATTGCCGTAGGCGCAGGGCTTGGCCTTTCCCGCTGGATGGGCATTAGCGATGCCGTAGCCGGGCTTTGGATCGGCGGGCTGCTGGTTTCTTTATCTGTTTGGACTCTGACCTGGTTGGATAAAAAGAATATAAAATTCCGTTTTAGGGCTTTTGTCGTAACCGCGTCCTATTATCTTTTAACTATTTTTCCTTTATACTATGCCAAAATCATTGCCAGCCCTTTTAACTTCATCTGTTCTTGCCTTAAAGACAAGCTTTTGATAGGCATAATCACAGGCAGTATCGCTTTTTACTTTGGCGCAACCTTATATGATTATTTGAAAGAGAAAAACAACGGCCATGCCCACTTCCCTTTTGAAAAGGTAGTGATGCCGATAGCGCCCCTGGTTATTTTGAGCATAGTGTTTTATTTTTTGACGAAATAGGGTTTAAAAATTTAGTCATTAAAAATTATTTAGAAATTAAAAATTGAAAATTTATGAACAACCCCATAAAAGATCTCAACGAGTTCGTGGCCAAAGTTGATGATATAAAGAAAAAAGACAAAATGGATTTGTCTTCAGACCAGGATTTGAGCTTGGCTATTATGAATTTGATTAGTATAGAAGAACACTTCTTTTTTACCGGCGCTAAAACCGGCAAAAACGAGTATTACGACCTAATCAATATCGTGCGGGAGATGAGGAAAGAGCTGTTAAAAGAGATTATTAAGGAATACGAAGGAGAAGTTTGGTGCATCTCCAAGCATTTGCTGGCCGCTTCAATGAGATTGATGGAGGTCGGGACAAAGCAGCTTTCCATGGGCAAAAAAGATGTTGCCTATAGTCTTTTTAACAAAGCGTTCAGCCTCTATTCTCTGTTCTGGGGCTTGAATATGAAGCTGATCAATATCGGCGATGTAAAAAAAATAGATGACAAGTCCGTTGAGCAAGTTGTAGCCTCCGCTGCCAGCGATAGCCTTGTTGAAAAACAGCCGGATCCGCAAAAGAATGGCCTAATGGCCAAACTGAAAGAGATGGTCAAAAAAGCCGTTAATTGCTGTATAGAATAGAGCTTAATACCAATAGATCAATAAAAAAATGCCAGAAGTTCAGCTTCTGGCATTTTTTGTTTAGGATGTTTATTCTAGGAGGGATCTAACCCCTCCTGAAGTAAGTAAAACCCTTTCCAGGATTAGATATCTTTACTTACCTTTATTATCTTGAATGTTTCCGGGTCTATTTTTATGGTGTCGCTTGTTTTGAGGCTTCCGGACAGCATCGCTTTGGCGATGATGTTCTCAACTTTTTCTTGGATGGCCCTTCTCATCTCTCTTGCTCCGAATTCGGGATAAAATCCGATCTCAGCCATTTTTTCAACCAAATCCGAAGTGATCACAAGATTTATTTCTTTTTGGGCGAGGCCGTTTTTTATTTCTTCAAGCATAAGTTGGGCAATCTTCCGCAGATGTTCTTCCGCAAGGGTACGAAACAAAACGACCGCGTCAAACCTGTTCAGAAACTCCGGCCTGAAAAGCCCCTTTTTCAGGATTTCATCTATAAACTCTTGTTTGTATTCGGATAAATTTTTACCTTTTTTAACAGCGTCTCTCACTAATTCCGCACCCGCGTTTGAAGTCGCGATAATGATTGTACTTCTGAAATCAACTATCCGGCCTGATCCGTCGGTTGACCGGCCTTCGTCCAATATTTGCAGGAAAAGATCCAAGATATTCGGATGGGCCTTTTCAATTTCATCAAGCAGGATCAAGGAAAAAGGATCTTCCCTTACCATGGTCGTGAAGTATCCTGGGTTTTCTCCGTCGCCGATCAGTTTTTTGATTGAGCCGGCTTCTTGGTATTCGGACATATCAAGCCGTATCATTTTTTTCTCCGAGCCGAAATAAGCCCTGGCCAGGCATTTGGCGGTTTCCGTCTTGCCTACGCCGGTCGGGCCCAGAAAAAGAAAACTGCCCAAGGTTCTTTTGCCGTTTTTTATATCAGCTCTTGCGCGGCGCAGGGCATTGGCGATTTCGGAAACTGCTTCTTCCTGGCCCACGAGCCGTTGATGAATGATGTCCTCTAGATTTAGTAGGACATCTTTTTCTTTTTGGCTCGCTTCGCCTACCGGAATTTCAATCTTTTCAGAAACCAAGGCATCAACCTCTTTTTTCAAGACCAGATTAGATCCCCTTCTGCTGTTTCTTATCTTGTAAATAATCACTCCGTCTAGAACATCCAGCGCTTTTTTGGGAAAAGGAGCATTGGAAATATAGCGGTCGGCGAGTTCTATTATTTCTTCAAGCGCCGGGAATGAAATCAAGAATTTTGTTTGCCTTTCTATTTCCAAGGTCGATTCTTCCAAGATTGCCAGCGTTTCTTTCGGGGTGGCTGGCGGAACTTCTATTTTTGCGAAATGCGAAAGGATTTCTTGATTTTGTTGCCAGACGCGGTTGAATCCTTCGGGAGTTGTGATTCCTATAAGGCGGAACCCAGGCCTGGAAACATATTCTGCCAGCATTCCGGAAATATTGACCTTTGCTACATCCCTGGCCCCGAAATGAGATCCTATATAGTTATGGATCTCGCGAATTACGAGAATAACATTGCCGGCTCGCATTGCTTCGTTGAATATTGATTTTAAAATGACTTCAAGCTCTTCAATTCCTTGGGAGGAAGTTATCAAGGACGGCATATTGATCTCCACTATTCTGTTAAAATTAAGAGATCTATAGCTGCGCCCTTCCGAAATTTTATTTGCCAAATTGGATAAAAGCATTCTTCTCCCAGCGCCCGGTTCTCCGACCAGCAAGGCGGAAGTGCTGCCGTTAGAGCTTATTAAAGCGTCTTCAGCCTGTTTTATTTGCTTTTCATGCAGAAGAATTCCAAGAGAAAGCGCTTGTTTGAAATTTGTAAGGTCTCGCGAGTAAAGGTTGAGATAATAAGTATGCCCGGCCGCCCATTGCCTGCCGATGCTGCTTTTTTTCAAAAGATTTTCTTTCAGCCAGAATTTTTTTCTTGTTTTTTGGGAGCTTAAAGTTTTTTCCTGCCAAAGGATTGTTTCCATAATATCGTTTTTGGAAACGCCGAGGTTGAATAAGGTTTTTTGGGCCAAAGGGTGGCTTTCCATAATGGCAAACAGCAACTGGGAAGCGGGAATTCTTTCCAAATCTTGGGCGGCGGCCATTTTAAGCGCGGACATAACGATTTGTTCCGCTTCTTCAAGCCTGTTGCCTTCATTGGCCTCCCCTTTTCCCCATATTTCTTGGGCGGTCTTGGAAATTTTTTCCCGAGACAATAAAAGCCTTGAAAAAGCCAGCTTGAATTGAGGCATTTCTACCAATGTTAAAAAGAGGGACAGACTGAAAGAATATTTTTTAGAATGAATGGCTTTTATTATGGCTTTGGCCGAATCCAGGTCTAAAAAATCGGCCAAGCTGTCTGATCCTTTTATCGCTGGCTCTTTCAGTTTTTGGCTGAAGAAGCAGAGAATTAGCCAAAGCCATCCCCATAATGAAAACAAAATTAAGGCTGCGCCCAAGATGGATTCTTTTGAAAAAGAGGCGGAGTTTAGAAAAGGATAACTGAAATAAATAGCTGAAAGATAAATAAAACCGGTTGCAAAAATTACTTTGAAAATATCAAGCATTCCGGGAAAGAAATATTTTTCAACGAAGATCGCTTTTGATATCCGCGAGTTTTTGAGATCAAGCATAAGAATATCCGCTCTTTAGATAATATAAATTAAGCCTTTTATGAAAGCTGATATCAAGATTAAAGGGAACGCCAGCCAAAAGGCCAAGAAAAGAATACCGATAGCGATGGTAAGAATTTCGGCAATAAGCAAGGCTATTATCAGGAAGCTTCTTAAAAACATGCCTATGAAGCAGGAGAACAAGTTTCCAACAAAAGCGGAAAGCCATTTTTGGATATCAAAACCGCGGCCGTAATTTTCGTAGATCCTTTTCCAGGGAGAAAAAAATGTCCGAAGGGTGTCCCCCAAAGAAAAATAATAACCCCAAAACCAAAGGTAATTGCTCCAAATCTTATAGAATTTTTGTGGAATTTCTTTGTAATACCACTCAAAGAAAAGTAAAATCATTGCCATTAGTTTAATTTTACTTTTTCATCAGCAAAAGTCAAAGCTGTTGAGCTTGTAGCTATTTTCCTTAGAGGAATAAATGCCGTCGCCCTACAAGCTAAGAAGTTAATTCCTCGCTAGTCTACCGGATGACCTGGGCGATGGCGATTGAGATTAGGGCGATGGCGAAAGCAACGGTTTTCTTGCGTTGTAGAGGTTCTTTAAGAAAGAAAACCGAGGCTAGATACACAAGTAATGGCTGGAGAGAGAATATTAAAATCGTGTAGACGATTCCCGATCGCTGGTAGCTGAAATAGAATAATATCCAAGCAATAGAAGTTAGAGCATTAGTGGCAAGTAAAAGCCAGAACGCTTTGAGGGAAATTTTACTGGCATGTTTAAAAAATAACGGACCGAGGATTAGAGCCGTTATGCCGGAACGAACCAGCTCAAGGGATATGGGATTCCAGCCTTCAAGAAGGATTTTTATGATAGGAGTGCCGATTGCGGCGGCCAGCAAAGACCAAATAAGAAAAGGCAAGGTGTTCTTTTTTATTTTGAAATGGCGGCCTTCCCAGTGGGACCAAATGACCGCGGCAGAAGCGATAAGAGCAGGAACGATTACGAAAAAATTTCGTTCGTCCGCGAAAATAAGGCTTGAAGAAACAATAATGGGAATATTTCGCAGAAGATCAAGCGTTTGGATTTCCCCTAGCTGGTCGTCATCAAGCGCGCGATAAAAAAGAAGGTTGGAAACAATGGTTATCCCCACCGAAACAAGTAATAGCCATAATAAATTTCCGGCAAGCAAGCCAAATGAAAAAGCAGGGCGGAAAATAAGGAAGATTGCCAAGGTCGTGAGGAATATTAGCGGGAAGCTAACGCCAGTATATGTTCTGAAATCCACTCGCTTGATTGATAAAACAACCTTATCAAGCGTAAAGGAACCAGCTTGCAAGATTGCGGCAAAAATTGGAAGTAAAAAATTCATTTTTTATGGAGAAACTGGCTCTGCCAGTTCTCGCTTACTCGCTTACTCATTTACTCTTTACTCATCTACTAGCTATGGTGGACCCCGTTAGAAATTTTACATTCCGGGATAAAGGCAAATCCATTATTTTTTCTAATAGCAAATGGATTTGTGAGATATTTTTGAATTTAAAACTTCTAACGGGGTGGACCTGGGGAGAATCGCCACGTACAAAATTTTCAAAAAAAATTTTTACGTGGCTGGGACGTTGATCCGCTCGGCGGATCTTACGTCCCGGACTCGCGCTTCCGCAACCATCCTTCACGAATGTGGACCTGGGGAGAATCGGACTCCCGTCTCTGCAATGCGAATGCAGCGTGTTACCACTGTACTACAGGCCCTCCTTCGCTCTTGCGAGAGCTACGGCGAGGCAAAGCCCTCTTTCGTTCTCAGTGTGGCGATGCCCTCCTTTACTCTCTCTTAAAACTAAGATGCAAACATTGAAATCTTGTTTAGTTTATCAAAAAATCTTTAACAAAAAAAGAGGCCTGCCAATAAAAAACGGACAGAGCCAAACTTTAACGCATTTTTGCAAAGAACTGCAACCTAACTTTTTTTATCATTTTCTGTTTTTTTGGTCTTCGGAAACGGCCGGTTGGGATCTCCTCCTAGTGGCAGGCCTTTTTTTTGTCTGCCTTTTGCGCAAAGAGATTTGTTCGGAGGTCTATTTTTAGGATTCCCGTAAGAACATACCATGTTTATCCTCCCTTTAGGTTGGTTAACCTAGCGTATCAAGGGTTGAAATGAGTGTCAATTATAAATATGCGCTTAGTTTATTAAAAGTAGTCGGGGTGCTGGGAATCGAACCCAGTCTATACCCTCCCGAAGGGCACGTACTACCGGTATACTACACCCCGCTGTTGTTTTACGGCTATGCGCCGTAGGACGCCTAGAATCTTAGCAGATTTATAAGAAGTTGTGAAACTGAAGCCTGAATTTCTAATTTCTATTCAATTTTCAATGTTTTAATTCTTAATTTTTTTATCGGCGGATTTTTAAATAAAAGGACATTCGCGAGCTCACGGTTTGAAAATTCGTTAATTAGAAATTTAATAGAAATTAGAAATTGAAAATTCGTTCGCCGTAAACCTTTAAAGCGTTGGCCGAAGCAATCGTTTTCAGGCATGATCCGGAGGCTATGGAACCCCGCCTTCGCTCCCTGCCTGCCGGCAGGCAGGGAGCGAGAGCTACGGCGAGGCAAAGTCGGAGGGAATTTTAGCGCTTGCCTGAAAACGAGTTGCTTCGGACATAAGCTAGGTGACCCAATACTTCTTCTTTGTCATCTCGTCTCTTTTCACTTCGGTTTTGTCTCGTTCTTGTTTGGCTTTTTGGGAAAGAGATGACAATTCTTCTTCAGACATTTTTCCCAGTTTTTTAATCTCCCCTTCTAGGAATTTTTTAGTGTTCTTCTTCGGGTCCAGCAAAACTATGCCTAAAAGGATATCCAGAATATCCCCGATCTTCGGGCCGGGCTTGATTTCCAGCATTTTCATCACATCTTGTCCGTTAGCTTTAAGCATTTTGGCCGAAATCGGGTCTTGGGCCACTTTATCTACGATATATTTCAAATGCCTTAGTTTATATGGTTCTGCCTTGGGACAGCCCGAGCCGATGCGGTCAGCCATTCTTACCTGTAGCAGTTCTTCCATATTTTTCGTTCCGACATTGCGCACCAAGCGGCGGATGGATGATTCCCCTACTTCGTCCACATTGTAATAAAACAAATGGTATCGGACCAAAAGCGTAACCTTGTCATTATCTTTTTTGGGAAATTTTAACCGCTGTAAAGCTTGGCCGCACATTTTGGCGCCAATGATATCGTGGCCATAAAATGTAGAATTAAGGCCTTCTCCCCTTTTGGACCGCGGTTTGCCGATGTCATGGAGCAAAGCGGCCATACGGACATGACAATTGAAGTTTTTTTTGGCGGTAAAGTCCAAGCAGCGAACGCAATGCTCGTAAACATCATAAACATGGTGTTTGTTCTGTCCGACTTTATATCCTTCCATTAATTCCGGAAGAATATATTGCAATAGGCCGGTTTTCCTAAGGGTTTCTATGCCTCGCGCCGCCTGCCCGGACGATATTATTTTACATAGTTCGTCTTTGATCCTTTCCTGGGAGATGGCTTTCAGCCAATGGGCGCTGGACTCAATGGCTTTTTGGGTTTGGGGTTCTATCTTCCAGTCTTCTCCCAAGGCGGCGGAAAAACGGACGGCTCTTAACATTCTTAAAGCATCTTCGCCAAACCTTTCTTCGGCGCTTCCAACTGTGCGGATAATTTGGTCCCTCAAATCTTTTTGTCCATTGAATAAATCAATAATACTCGCCTCCCCTGCTGTTTCGTCCAAAGCCAAGGCGTTGATTGTAAAATCCCGGCGGCTTAAGTCTTCCTCAATAGTTTTGGCCCATTTAACCTCATCCGGATGGCGCTTGTCGGAATATTTTTGTTCGGTGCGGAAAGGCGTAATCTCTATTTCGCGCAACGACGGATCTTCGCTTTCAACAACAACCGTAACCGTGCCGAATTTATTGTTGCTGAAGCTTTCCAAAAAAACCGTTCCGATCTGTTCAGGATTGGCATTGGTTGTTACATCCCAATCGGAAGGTTTTTTCCCTCTTAGGATGTCGCGGACGCAGCCGCCAACGGCATAAGCTTGAAAGCCCTTATTTTTCAAGCCATCAAGCACAAATTTTATTTCTTTGGGGATTTCCAAGTGCATTTCTTTAAACCTGTGAAACTGAAATATTATTATGGCTAGCTTCTTAATTATACTTTAGTTGAAAAAAACGAAAAGGGCAAAGGATAAAACGATAATTTAAAATGCAAATATCCTGCCTACCGGCAGGCAAAAATCAAAATGACAAATTAAAATGTTAAAATGCCCGAAACGAAAATTTTGAAATTTTAAATTGTCATTTTGCATTTTAATTTTTACATTTTATATCGCTAGCCTTGACAGGCTTCCTCTTTCTGTTATTATGGCAATAGTTAATGACAGATTTTGATGACCATGCCCGGCTGAACCCGGTCTTTTTTTAAAAAAATATAAATAATTTAAAAATAATCATTAAGCCTAAAGGCCGTTTCGGCTGAAGGCTGATAAAATAATATGGATCTAAAATCATTTGCGTCAGCGATCGCCCAAATCGCGGAAGAAAAAGCTTTGCCGCAGGAAAAGGTGATTGAGATCACCGAGCAGGCTTTAGCCGCGGCTTATAAAAAGGAATATGGCCAAAAAGGCCAGATCATCAAAGCCAGCCTTGATTCTAAGCTTGGCAAAGTTAATTTTTGGCAAGTAAAGATCGTGGTTGATGATTCAACGATCTATTCCGAAGCGGAGCTTGAAGATTTGAAGAATAAAACCGAAGGAGAGCTGGAAGCCGAAGAGGCGGCAGCTGAAGGGGAAGTAAAAAAAGTCAGATTCAATCCGGAAAAGCATATTATGCTTGACGAGGCTAAAAAAATAGACAAAAAAGTGGAATCCGGAACAGAATTGATCTTTCCCTTGGAAGAAAAGACCGATTTTGGCCGTATTGCTTCGCAAACCGCCAAACAGGTTGTGCTTCAGAAAATAAGGGAAGCGGAAAGAATCGGCATCATGGAAGAATACAAATCCAAAGAAGGGGACATTCTTTCCGGCATTATCCAAAGAGTGGAATCCGGCGGCCTTTATTTGGATATCGGCAAAACATTGGGCTATTTGCCCAGAGAAGAGCAGGTAAGGGGGGAGTTTTATCGTTCCGGCCAAAGGCTTAAAGTTTTCGTGATAAAAGTGGAAGAAAGCTCCCGCGGGCCTTTTATTCTATTGTCCCGCGCTTATCCCAAGCTGATTTCTAAGCTTTTTGAGCTGGAAGTGCCTGAAATTTCCGCCGGCCAGATTGAAATCAAAGCTATTGCCCGCGAAGCCGGTTCCAGGACCAAGGTTTCCGTAGCTTCTTTGGCCGAAGGCGTTGATCCTATCGGCGCCATGGTTGGCCAAAGAGGAGTGAGGGTTTCTGCCGTTATATCCGAGCTGGGCGGAGAGAAGATTGATATTGTTGAATACTCTGATCAAACGGAAAAATATGTGGCTAACGCTCTTTCGCCGGCTAAAGTTATTGAAGTTCAAGTTTTGCCCAAAAATACTGCTTTAGTGGTGGTGCCTAGCGACCAATTGTCTTTGGCCATCGGCCGTGAAGGGCAGAATGTCCGGCTGGCGGCTAAATTGACCGGCTGGAAGATTGATGTTAAAAGCCCGGAACAGTTGGAAGAGAGGAAGGCTGAAGCCCAGCAGGAAAATACAGAAGAAAAAGAAACGCCATCCATTGAGCAAGCAGAAAACAAAGAAGAGGAGGGAAAAGAGGCTAAGACTGATAAAAAAGCCAAAAAACCAGTCAAGGCCAAGAAGCCCAAAGCCAAAACTGAAAAGTAAAGCGCGTCAATCGTAGAGAGGATTAAATCCTTTCTGGGATGATGCGCGACAGTTATGTTTTGTCGCGACATAGTGCGCGACACGATGCGCGACAGTGCGCGCCAAGTAAAAATGATTCGCGACAGGTGCGCGACAAGCGCGACATGATGCGCGACAAACAAAATTGGAGCGCGACAGTGCGCGACATGACGCGCATTAACCAAAAATGACGCGCGTCAATTTGTACAAGGGTCTAACCCTTGCAAGCCTTCTGGCTTATTATAAATAGTGATATTAGAATTATATGAAACTGACAATTAAAGAGAATAAGAAGATAAAAGTCAAAATAGAAGTTGAGCAGGCTTGGGACGAATTCAAGTCTTTTTACGAAAAGGCTCTTTTCAGCCTTAGTAAAGAAATTGAATTGCCGGGATTTCGCAAAGGTCAAGCTCCGATTACCATGATTGAAGCCAGTTTGGATCCGGAAAAACTTTTAATTGAAGCAGCTACTTTGGCTATTGATGACCTTTGGCCAAAAGCTATTAAAGATTTGGCCCAGCAGAAGATAGAGGTGGTTTCCCAGCCCCAAATAGAGCTGTTAAAACTGGCCAAAGAGAACGAACTTCTTTTTTCAGCTGAGTTTGAAGCGATGCCGGAATTTGAATTGCCTGGATACAAAGCCATTGCCCAAAAGGTTGAGAAAAAAGAAATTAAAGTTGAAGACAAAGAAATAGAGGAAACTGTCTCTAATATTCAAAAGTCCAGAGCGACTCTGACCGATAAAGCAGGGCCTGCTCAAAACGAGGATTTTGTTGAAATCAGCTTTTCTTCCTCGGAAATTGAAGGGGGAAAGCCCCGCGATGACGGCTTTATTTTAGGCAAAGGCAATTATCCCAAGGAGTTTGAAGCTAGCCTGGTCGGAATGTCTGCCGATGAATCAAAAGAAGTTGATTTTAATTCCAAAGAAGAGCCTGCCAAGATATTAAAGGTAAAAGTGGAGATGAAAGCTGTTAAAAAGCTTGAATTGCCGGAAGTTAATGATGAATTTGTTAAAACTTTGGGTAAATTTGAGACTGTTGAGGCTTTAAAGAATAATATCAAAGAGGGGATTATGGAAGAAAAAAAGATGGCCGAGATTCAAAGGCAAAGAGAGAATTTTTTGACTGAAATTGCTAAAGAAGTTGAGGTTGAATTGCCTCAGATATTAATAGAGAAAGAGGCGCATCAAATGATGCACAGCGCCAAGGACCAGGTTGCGCAGAATTTAGGCATAAGCTTTGAAGAATATCTTAAACAGATCAACAAAACCGAGGTTGATTTTGAAAAAGAGGTGGAAGAGGCGGCTAAAAAGCGCGTAAAAAACTTTTTGATTTTGCGCGAAATTGCCAAACAGGAAAAAACCGAGGCCAGCGCCGAACAAATAGAAGAAAGGGTGAACGCGATGTTAAGCTATTATCCCGACCTTAAAGCCGCTGAAAAAGGAGCCAGCCTGGAGAAGCTTTCGGCCTATGTTGAAGACGAGATCAAGCAGGAGAACGCGTTTAAAGCCTTAGGACTATAAGCGTAAACTAAAAAAGTAAAACAGCCTTAATGATTTTCAATTTCAAATTATTGAATTTAAATCCCAAGCCCCAATGTCCAATGCCCAATCAAATCTCAATTTCCAAAAAACCCGAAAAACGAAAGATTTGGTCATTGGGATTTGGGATTTGGTCATTGGGGCTTTATAGACTATAAGACATTTGGATTTTGACATTTGAAATTAGATCCAGGGAAATATTTTAGCATTTTATCCGTCTATCCCTGCCCGTCGGCAGGCGAGATAGACACTTTTGTTTTACGCTTTTCGCTTTACACTTTACGTTTCTCTGATACAATAAAAATAAAGGACTAATATTATGAACCTAATTCCAACTGTCATTGAAAAAACCCAATCCGGCGAAAGGGCTTACGATATATACTCTAGGCTTTTGCGCGACCGGATTATTCTTTTGTCCGGGCCGGTCAACGACTCTTTAGCTAATTCCATTATCGCCCAGTTGTTGTTTTTGGCGTCAAAAGACCCCAAGAAAGACATTCAGATATATATTAACAGCCCTGGCGGATCGGTAACTGCCGGATTGGCTGTCTACGATACAATGCAATATGTGAAGCCTGAAATATCAACGGTTTGCGTTGGCATGGCCGCTTCCATGGGAGGATTTTTATTAGCCGCAGGCCAAAAAGGCAAGAGATACTCTCTTCCTAATGCCGAGATTTTATTGCATCAAGTGGCTGGCGGAGTAACCGGACAGGCATCGGAAATAGAAATTACGGCCAAACAGATCCTGAAGCTTAAAGACAGGTTGAATAAAATCTTAGTCAAGCATACCGGACAACCGTTAGAACGGATAGAAAAAGACACTGACCGAGATTTTTATCTGACCGCGGAAGAAGCCAAGGAATACGGCGTGATAGACGAAGTGATAAAGACAAAGGATGCAAATATTTAACCGGCAAATTAAAAAACAGGCAAGATAAGATCTTGTCTGTTTTTTAAAAGGAGAAACGGAAGGTTTAGGGAGTTAAAGGGACAGGCTTTAAGGCTTATCCCTTTAGAACCTTAACAACAGAATAAAGAAAGGAGGTTTTGTGGCTCATTATTGGCTGTGTTCAGACAAGCAGAAAAAGATGGAGGCAACGGATGTGGCAACAAAATGCTTGCCTAAAAAATGTGAACATTTGCGGCTAAAGAACAAGGAGGGGGAAAGATGCGGGGAAAATGGCGCTTTGCAAACCCAGTTATAGCTTTGGCCGAACAGCAGATAGAAAAATACGAACTTAAAGCCCAAGAGGAAAGATTTGAATGACCGAATATATATGTGCGCTTACTTGGAGAGTATTAGACGAACCAGAAATAGGAGAAAGGTGCGCCAAGGAGGGGAGAAAGAAGTGTTTTTTCTTCCAACCGATGAAAGAGGCGAAATAATTTCGGGTTAATGCTCAAAATCATACAACATAAGGGGAAAGATCAAAATGATCAAGTACCCTTTTTTATTGGTTGGTATCCTTTGGCGAACCGCCGAATATTTTGTAATTTTACCTGCCTGCCGGTAGGCAGGAATTGTCTCGCTACGCGAGATATCGCGTAGCGATGATCATTTTGCCTGTCTACTGGCAGGTAGGCATTTTGATTTTTACATTATTTACGCTTTCCAGTTATCCACACCTTGGCGCATTGCCGTCCGTTCTTTATCTGTTAAAATAAAATAGCAGAAATATATTTTGTTGAATTTTTAATATTTTTTAGCTTACATACTCCAGCTAATAAATTTTCGCGGCAGGCATATTTCGTTTATGGCTTTTATGCAGTTCAATAAACCCACAGTTATTTTCATATCCGCAATAGTTTTACTGGAAGCCATTAACATTGGTTTTATTTTTTATCTTTTGCAAACCCGTAAATGCGAAATGGTCGCTGTTCCTTCTGGAATATCAGAAGAAACGCCGGCGAATAACGCCAGCCAAGAAACCATTTTAAAAAATGCTTCTCCTGGAGAAACAGGGGAGCTGGAACAAAAGCCGGGCCAGACCCAAGAGCAGGCGTTGGCGGAAGCCAACCCGGCGGCCATAGACAATCCCGTCCTCCCGCCCGGAACAACGATGCCCTCTGTTATTTTCAATACTCAAGGAACCATTATATCCGTCCAATCTGACGGAGTAACAATCCAAGGAGACGGCTCCAATTTTGAAGATCAAAAATCAAGAGAGCTTACAATCAAATTTGAAGAGAAGACTTCCACATCAGAGAGAAACAATGTGGCGAGATATACAGGGATGGCTGGATTGGAACATTTATCAATCGGGGAAAATATTTTGATTGAATCCAGCCAGAACATCCGCGGCAAATCGGAATTTACCGTTATCTATGTCAACAAGATCTAAAAAGCAAATACAATAAATCTAAAATCAAATTAGTCGCATCTCTACCGCCAACAAAATGAAAAGCTTAAAACCAATCCTCTTATCGGCCAGCGTCATAACAATAAGCCTTGCCGCCAGCTTTATTCTTGCCGCCTGGCAGGAACCAACTGTCGCTCCGCCGAACGGGAATGTTTCGGCTCCGGTCAATGTCAGCGGAACCGGCCAGACCAAAGCAGGAGCTTTGACCGTCACCGGAATATTAACAGCTTCCTCTGGTATCTACACCTCCGTTCTTTACGACAACCAGGATTCCAATTATTACATTAGCAGACTTCTTTACTGGGCCCTGTCGGCATAGGAATGGCAACAATCGCTAATAATACCATCCAAGTCAAGGACCTAATCAACTTTCCGAATTCTGTCTCCGGAACATTTTTAGGTTATCAAGCAGGGGGGAACGCGAATACAGGAATTAATAATACTTTTGTGGGCTACCAATCGGGGCTGGTCAATACCTCGGGCTACTGGAATACCGCTATTGGAATGTATTCCCTCTTTAAAAATAACACGGGATACTACAATACCGCTGTTGGCTTGGGTGTTCTTGGTTCCAACACCACAGGATGGAGTAATACTGCTGTCGGTAACAGTGCCCTCGGTAATAACACTGGAGGCTACTATAATACTGCTGTTGGTCTCAATGCTCTTCTTTTTAACACCGTAGGCCGCGATAACACCGCCAATGGTTGGTATTCTCTTTATTCCAATAACACAGGCATTGATAACACCGCCAATGGAGTATATTCCCTTCAATCCAACACCACAGGTAGCGGAAATACCGCTAATGGATATGGTGCCCTCCGCTCTAATGTTACAGGTAGCAATAATGTAGCGTTAGGATACCATGCAGGCCGTTACGAAATCGGTTCCAACTCTTTCTATATAGATAACCAAGATCGCACAAATACCGCGGGCGACAAAACAAAAGCCCTGCTCTACGGAACTTTCGCCGCCGCCACATCCAGCCAGCAGTTGACCGTCAACGGAGCTCTTAATGTTTCCGGAGCCTTGACCGTCGGCGGCAGCCCAGTGGGCGGGGGAGGCGGAGCCAGTTATTGGACGCAGTCTGGCAGCTACCTTTACGCCGCCAGCACTACCTGGAATGTCGGTATTAAGCAAACGGCACCAGTTCACGAATTGACGATAGGGGATGGTTCAAAAGGGCATGCATTATCTTTTGGAGATTATACTATTCTCGGTTCCGCCTATAGCAGCGGAGCAGCTTTATTGGGGAATATGGTTCAGCCTATATCAGGAAATGCCGGATACGAAAAATCTACAAGCATAACCATTGCCCAAGCGGCAATTGAAATTAATGCTGGAGTTATAAATTTTGCAACTAAAACATCGGATGCTAATGCGAAAGGAACAGTTTGGGATATGGCAGCGAATACAAAGATGACGATTTTAAATAATGGCAATGTCGGCATCGGTACGACAGCGCCGACTAATAAGTTGCATATAAATCAGAATAGTGCAAGTTTAACGGATTCGGGCATATTAATTGCTGACGCTAATAGCGGAGAGGGTAATAGGCTCTATATCGGCTCGAATACCGATGGAGCATACTATCGTACGGATTATAGTAGTGGAGGAAATTTATCTCACAGATTTTATACTTATAATACAGAAATAATGAGGATTGACGGAAGCGGCAATGTCGGCATCGGCACGACAGCGCCTGCCGCCAAATTGGCAGTTGGAGGTACCGGCAGTGCCGGCGACACGATCGCGGCTTACGCCAACTCTGCAAATTCAGCTTTATACGCAGAACAAAACGGTACAGGGTACGCGGGATACTTTAAGGGCAAAATAGCTTTGGATAGTCAATCTGGTAATTATGATGCATTGGGAACTATTTCTACCAATGAATTTGCAATTCAGCCTTATACTTATTTCCATGTATTAAAAGGCTATGCCTACACATCATCAGGTAGAAAATTTAACGCCGGCGATTATATGATGACGATTAACAATAACGATATTAATTTTTCTCCGACAGGGAATTCATATTTTTCCACCGGCAATGTCGGCATCGGGACGACCGTACCGGGGGCGGCCTTGGATGTCCAAGGCCAAATTATCGGAGGGTTTGGCGCGGTAAGCACTGGCGGCGTTTTGGATTGGAACGATCCTTCCAACATTCGTCCGGGCAGCGGCTATACTCTCCTTATGGGCAATGCGGCCAACGGTCCCGGTCCCGTTTCGTATTTTCATGCTTTTAACCTTGAATACAGTTCCAAAGACGGTTCGGGTAGTATTACCCAGCTAGCTATACCTTATGCCAGTCCGTCCGATGCCGGTATTTGGATCCGTGGCAGATATTCCGGCTCTTGGTCTTCTTGGTCGCAGGTAGGAGGCAGCGCTTCTGCTGTCGCCGCTACCGGAGGAGTAGGAACCCATAACAGTGCCACGGTAGAAACCCAGACAATAGCGCACGGCCTTGGAAAAACTCCGAAATTAGTAAAGATTACAGCGTTTACCGATTGCGGCTCTACTGGATACGGCATTCAGAGTGTCGGTTCAACTGATGGTACCAACCACAGGTCAACATATTTGCGCCATACATCGGCGTCAGTTTCCGCTAATAGCGCCGTATATGATGTTCGACTTCAATCAGGGAGTGACAGTGCCTACGGAATAGTAACTTTTGATGCTACCAATATTTACATTGCTTGGACTAAGGCCAATCTCGGCATCGGAACCGTTAATTTCCTTTGGGATGCGGAATAAAAAATATAAATTTATACACTTTATTCTAATGCAGGCCGAAGTGGAATACAGAACAAATATTTAAAATGAAATTCCCAGCCAAAAAGGTAATTTTATTAGGTTTGGGCGTTATTTTTGGGATTGGTTTTTGGCTTGGCAGCTCTTCTTTCATTTCCGGCGCTGCTTGCACTGATCACAGTTTTTTGGGCTGGGCCTGGTCGGAGAATGCCGGCTGGATAAGTTTTTCCTGTAAAAATACAAGTTCAACCGTTGATTACGGAGTGGACAAAAATCCTTTAACCGGTTTATTGTCCGGCCAAGCTTGGTCGGAAGATATAGGATGGATAAGTTTTAATTCTGCCGATTTGGCCGGCTGTCCGTCAGGTACCTGCGAGGCGAGGATGTCTAATAGTACTTATGCTATCTCCGGCTGGGCCAGAGCCTTGGCCGCTTCTTCTTCAGCCAGCGGCTGGGACGGATGGATAAAATTAAACGGAACAGCAACCGACGCCAGCTCAACTCCTTATGGCGTTGCTATGAATAATTCAACCAAGGAATTATACGGCTGGGCGTGGGGAGGGAATACGGCTAATGCTGTTTCCGCTGGAGTTATCGGTTGGCTAAGCTTCAATTGCAGCAATCGCAGCTCTTGTGGCACTATTGATTATCATGTCCATCTCGCGGGTTCAACTCCCACAGTCGCCAATCTAACTCCTCCAGCCAATATCTCCGCAAATTATTGCGGCGACAGCGCGTCTTTTGAATGGTTGTATCAAGACCCGGGCGGCAGTTCTTTAAATAATTATCAATTTAGGGTAAATACAACCGGCAATGCCAGTGACACGAATCCGGCAGTTGACTTGTCAATCACCGGCCGCAACGATCCCGTGAATAGTACAACCACCCAGCAGATTGTGGTAAAGATTATACCGGGAGCGAATCAGCTTTCTTACAATATATCTACCTATTATTGGTGGGTGAAAGTATGCAATCAGAGCGGAGCTTGTTCCGATTGGACCCAGGGTCCGAATTTTTCCACGCCTGAAAGGCATTATCCCATAGCCAGGGTTGCTTGGGATAAGGAAACAATTTCTATAAGCGAGACAGTCCAATTTTGCTCTACGGCTGATGTCGCCAATCCAAACGATCCATGCTATTCAACTTGTTGGACGACATCTACTACTCCCGTGATAGTAAGCCCGGACAATCCGAGTTGGGCTTGCAGCGTTTGCTTTGACTCTTCAAATAACTATATAGCCTGCCAAGAAGTCGGATCATCCTATATCTGGGACTTATCGAGTATGACCACAGGAGACTATGAATTCGTCAGCAGTACGGCCGTATCCGTCAATCCTCAAATCAGATTTTTAACAGCTGGCAAGAACAGGGAAGTGGGGCTTGATATTACCACCGGCTCCAGCAGTTGCAGCGGGAGCAAACTGTTAAACGCTAATCTACCTATCCCGAGGTGGAAAGAAACTTCTCCGTTTTAAAGTTATAGTTTTCCACAGTTTTATATTTGCTATCCGCTTATTGTTTGCTAAAATAAAATAGAAGAATTGTCGTTATCAGAAATGAAAATAAAAGTCGGCCTTAAAGAAAAAATCAAAAGATTGCCTCGCAAAGCCAAGATTGGTTTGTTTTTTGTTTCGCTGGCAGTTTTCGTCGCAGGTTTTTATTTGGTTCAGAACGGGGGACGGATAAAAGAGAATTTTTCCGAGGTAGAGCAATTGAAAATAGCGAAAACAGCATTAAATAAATATTCTTTTAAAACTTTAAACAATGATCTTATAGAAATAGGTAATAGTGATCAGAACAGCCAGCCTTATTTGAAACTTAACAAATGGGACGGAGAGGTTTTTTTGAATATTAGTTTCCCGAACATCTCCGGATCAAAGCCGAACTTTGACGGAGAGAAACTCACTTTTTCTAATAAGACTGCGGATACATTGAAACCGCTTTTCGCCTCTATCGGCCTAGTTGATGCCGCATCCAAGATGGAAGTCGCTTTTTATCCGCGCCAGCCGGAGCAGATATCCGAAAAAGACGCCAGCGGAAAAGAAAGCGTTTATACGATAAACGAAGAGGGAGGAGTAGAGTTTGATACTATTCTTTACGAAAGACCGGAAAGCAACGAGATATTCTATCCGATGCAATCCAAAGGCTTGGAGTTTTATTACCAGCCTCCATTAAATCAAGGAGAACAGTCCGATGGTACAGAGTGCACTGAAACAACTTGCCAGAATAGCGATGGCAAGGTTGTGAATTACAGGCCGGAAAATGTCATCGGTTCTTACGCTGTCTATTATGAAGGGAGCAAGTCGGGAGACTACACCGAGTCGGGAGGCAAAGATTACAAAGCCGGAAAAGTCTTTCATATTTACAGGCCGAGCATTTCCGATGCTAATGGGAAAAAGGTTTGGGGAACTTTGAGCATCAATGAAAAAGAGAACCAGTTTTCCATAACCGTTCCGCAAGACTTTTTAGAAGCGGCCGTTTACCCGATCAACATTGACCCAATCTTCGGCTATAGCGGAATAGGCGCGAGTAGTTGCTGGCTGTCAGGCAATAATTATCGCGGATCTAGGGTGGTGACTCCGACAGATTCAAATGGCGCGACTATCAGTAAAATAAGTTTATATGCAAAAGAAGATTATTCCGGGACTCTGAATTATAAGGCGGCCATTGCCAATAGTAACAAGAAGCTTATATCTAATGGCATAGGCACGGGCGCTGTGGTTGGATCGTCTTATTCCTGGATAGACAGCGTTTTTGGCACTCCTCCGTCTATTGCAGATAACTCTACCTATTTTTTGGGAGTAATCGCAGATGTTGGATCATTAAATTTGGCGGTAGCCTGTGATAACGGTATCTCCGACGCTGCTTATTTAAGCGCGACCAACAGTTATTCTTCTCCTGTTGACCCGACAGATGGTGCCGTAGTCTCTACCGTCAGGTATTCTTCGTACGCCACTTATTCGGGAGGGACTCCGGCGGTGATTCCGGGGGCTTATTATTTGAAATATACAGCGTCGTCTACAATAAGCAGCTATGCTATGTATAATTCCGCGACGCCTCTCAGTTCAACGAAAGTTTTTATTGCCTATGCCGCCAATAATAATCCGGGGCCGGGGATGGGAGTTGTCGCTACTGTTTCCACAAGTACCGCTCCTGTTTATGGAACGGCAGTCAGTTTTTCCGGGACAGGGACGAACGGCACTGCCTATATATCAGCGACTGCTCTTGATTCAACCCATGTTTTCGTTGCTTACATGAGGGACGGATTGGCCGGCGGCCGCATAGCCACTATCACCGGAACAACCATAACCTACGGCCCAGAATACGTTTTCTCATCTTCTTCAGTTCCCGACATTCATGCTTCTAAGATTTCATCGAGCAGCGTTTTGATATCATTTGACAGTGCAAGTTCCTCTTGCATGGTCGCCAATGTATTGGGCAATGTGATTTCTTATGGGGATTTTTATCCGTTTGCGGGACATACCAACTCGGGTCTTGGTTCGGCTGTTCTTGACTCCACCCATGGTATAGTCGTTTATCAGGGCTTTGATGAAGGAGGCAGTTACGGCAGAACGCTTGAGATAACAGGCACCAGCACTATAAGTTACGGTCCGAAATACAAGATATGGGACTATCAGATATTTAATGTCTCCATAACATCGTTGAGCGCTACCCGCGCAATGGTCGTTTATCAGAGATCATCTGAACCGGCTAACGGCGTTGCCCGTATCGCCAATATTTCCGGTACCGAGATTAATTTTAGCCCCGATCAGATATTCGCTCCCAATCAGGAAGTAAGTCCTTCGGCCGTTGCCCTTGATCCAGACCATGTTCTGATCGCTTACAGCAATTATGAAAATTCCATACATTCGGGCGTTGCTATTGTAGCCGCAGTATCCAGTAACAAGATATACTTTGGCGCAAAATATACTTTTTCTTCGCTCTATAATGAGTGGTATTCGCCCACGGTCTTAAGTTCAAAACATGCTTTTATAGGTTACACTTATGGAGGCTATGGCAACGGCGGGAAAGGCATTGTCGCTTATTTGGGCGACGCGCCGAACATGCCGACTTTTATTTCTCCTCCGAACGGGTCTACCAGTGTCGCTTTGTTGCCCACTTTTCAATTTGGCTACAGCGATCCCAACGCGGCGGATGGAGTTAAATTTGATTTGCAGGTAAGTACTTCAACTGATTTTTCTTCGTTGGCTATAAATGAAATTGACCACGGCGGCCTTTGGACTAATGGTTCAACGATTATCTACGATTCTTCTTCATATCTGTCGGGAAATACTACATATTATTGGAGAGCGAGGGTTGCCAACGCCAACGGGTGGTCGTATTGGTCCGAACCGAATTTGTTTACAACCGGAATCAACCATTCTCCGAACACTCCGACCCTTGTTGAGCCGACTGATGGCGCTACGGGAGTTGCTCTCTCTCCTATTTTGAGATTTTCATACAGCGATCCGGACGATGATCCTTGTACTAAGTTTGATCTTAAAGTTGACGACAACTCCGATTTTTCTTCCGTTATAATAAGCGAGACGGATTATTCTAACGGAGGCCCTTGGGCGACTAGTTCGGCCATTTCTTATCAGGTTTCTTCTGGCCTTTTAGACACCAATAAAATTTATTATTGGAAGGCCAGGATTTTTGATGGCGCCGCCTGGTCGCCGTGGTCAAGCGGATCTTGGCATTTTACAACCACCCAGCCGCCGTCCATTACTTCAATTTTTATTAACACCAGCAACCCGAATATTTGCAAAACAGAAGGCAGTACGACTGTTTGCAAAAGCGGACAAAATATAACTTTCAATTCCACGGCTTCAGATCCTAACGGCGACTTTATAAAACTTTTCGTTTGCAAAAATTCCGCTTGCAGTAACTGCGGCCTTAATTCCACTTCCAGTTGTTGGGCTTATTCAACTATCGGTGTAGTAGGCAATCCTTCGGCAATTTATGATTCTGCTTCAACTCCTGCCTGTGGCAGCGGCGAAACAAATTGCCGTTATTGCGCCAACAGCGAATATTGGGCAAAAGCTTGCAATGATAACGCTTGTTCTAATGTAATTGGCAAATAGAATAAAAATGAAAAACACTTTATTTAAAAATCAAACGAATATGTCAGGGTTGGTTAAAATTTCTATTCTTTCTATTTTAACTGTTTTAATAGCCGTATCTGTTCTATTTATTTTTGGATCTAAAAAATTAGAAGTTCCGATTGCAAAAGCGGCGTCTACCACCACCGTTGAGCTTTTAACCGGTTCCGCTTCAAGCTCTTGGGCAACTAGCTATGCTCCTTTCAACACTTATTATCATGATTCTATCGCCCAATCCATTTATCTCAAATCAGATTTGGAAGCAGCCGGTCTTGGAGGATCGTCTACTATCTCCGAAGTTTGTTTTCAATGTTCCGCTCTTCCCGGTACGACCAATATCGTCAATATGAGGATAAAAATGAAAAATACGACCTCAACTTCTCTTGCAAATTTTACAACTACCGGCTTGACCACTGTCTACGGGCCGACAACTTACGCGAGGCCGGCTGCCGGGGCTTGGAAATGCCATACCTTGACCACGCCTTTTACTTGGGACGGTACCAGCAATTTATTAATAGAAGCTTATAGAAATGATAGCGTTTGGGCGGGCGCAGGAGGCAACTATGTCCGCAGCACTGGTGTAGCGCGAACTTATGCCGGCTATTGCGATAGCTGTACCGGTTGCGGCGTTGGCCAGGATTGCTATGCTCCCACCACGAAAAGCGCTTTTGCTCAAGTGATGAGCTTGAAACTTACTTATGAGTCTGCCAATCCTTCTCCCAATATTCCTGCATTAGTTGCTCCTTCTAACGGTACTGTTGGGGTGCCGTTGCTCCCTACTTTTCAATTTGGATATTCTGACCCTAACGGTGATAATGGCACGAAGTTTGATTTGATGGTTGATAATAATTCCAATTTTTCTTCGCCGGAAATAAATGTATCCGGATCTACCGGGTCCTGGCCAAGCAGTTCAACTATTAGTTATAATGCTTCAACCCTTTTGTCTTACAATACAAAATATTATTGGAAAGCCAGGGTTTTTGACGGTACCAGTTATTCATCTTGGTCCGACGGTTCGTGGAATTTCACAACGCTTAATCTTGCGCCAAATACCCCGACTTTAGTTGTTCCGTCTAATGGCGTTACAGTAGACAGTTTAAAGCCAGCCTTGCAATTTTCCTGCTCTGATCCCAATGGCGACAGCTGCACAAGATTTGATCTGCAAATTAATGACCAGCCATTTTTTGATTCGCCATTAATTGACATTCAAAATTATGCGGGATCATGGGCCAGCGGCGCAACAATTCCTTATGCTTTAGCGTCTGATTTAGCGGCTCATACTGATTACTACTGGAGAGCCAGGATTTTTGACGGGACCGATTGGTCTTTATGGTCCGATGGTTCATGGAATTTTGTAACTCCTAATCAAATTCCAACAACTCCTTTGTTGGTTGCGCCAGAGAGCGGGATGGAAGAAGCTGACTCTAGTTTGAATATTGAATTTAGCTACAGCGACCCTGATGCCGATTTGTGCACTAAGTTTGACTTGCAAGTCAGCACATCAAGCGCTTTCACTTCAACTGTGATTAACGAGAGTAATTACGCCGGCTCTTGGCCCAGCGGTTCAAATATTAGTTACTCGGCTAACAATCTTCCTTATGGCAATAAGTATTATTGGAGAGCCAGGGTTTTTGACGGTTATGATTGGTCGGGATGGTCCGGGGGATCGGGACTTAATTTGGCGAACATTATTGATATCGCAGCAGGATCCAATAGAGACTCTTGCTCCGTTTCTGGATCGGGAAGCGTTTATTGCTGGGGCCGGAATTATTACGGAGAGCTTGGCAATAATACAACTACCGACTCTTGGGTTCCTGTCCAAGTTTTTGGCTTAGGTGGATTAGGCTATTTGACGGATATGATCCAGGCCGATGGCGGGGTGTCCAACGCTTGTGCCGTTAAATCCGACGGCACAGTCTATTGCTGGGGATACAACGGGTCCGGCACTCTTGGGAATGGGACTACAACCGATTCCAAGGTTCCTGTCCAAGTCCTTGGCGTTGGCGGTTCGGGATATCTGACAGGAGTGGAGCATGTTTTTCTAGGGGATTCTCATGCCTGTTCGTTAAAATCCGACGGCACGGTTTGGTGCTGGGGATCTAATGCTGTTTACGGCCAGCTTGGGAATAATACTACCACTAATTCTTACACTCCCGTCCAAGTTAAGGGTGTTGGCGGTTCCGGTTTTTTGGCTGGGGTTGAACAGGTAACAGCGGGAATCGCACATAACTGTGCCGTTAAATCAGACGGCACGGTCTATTGTTGGGGCCGGAATTATTACGGAGAACTCGGCAACAACTCCACTACCACTTCTTATGTCCCGGTCCAAGTCAAAGGTGCGAGCGGGGCCGGTTACCTGACAGATGTAGCTCAAATATCGGGACAGGGAAGCCATTCTTGCGCTGTAAAAACTGACGGTACAATTTGGTGCTGGGGATATAATTATTACGGTAATCTTGGGAATAATTCTAATGCCGATTCCAAAGTTCCCGTCCAAGTCGTAGGGGTTGGCGGCTTGGGATATCTGACAGGAGTGATACAATCTGCGGGAGACAGCCTCCATTCTTGCGCTGTCAAGTCAGATGGTACGGTTTATTGTTGGGGATATAATGAACTCGGGGAGCTTGGCAATAATTCCACCACCACTTCTTATATCCCGGTTCAAGTCAAGGGAGTAGGCGGCTCCGGCTTTTTGACCGGGGTGGAACAGGTGGTGGCAGGGTACACTCATTCTTGCGCCGTCAAATCCGACGGAACAGTTTGGTGTTGGGGAAGTAATGGCGACGGCCAGCTCGGGAAAGGAGCCCCTAATAGTATTTACCTTTCCCCTGTCCAGGTTTTGAAAGGTGCGGCCCAGCCGGAAGATGTGGAGGTTGCCTGGAACTTTTCCACTAAAATAGAACCTCAAAAATTCACTATTAAAAAAGCGAACGGCTGCTCTTGTTCTAATGCGGAAGAATGTTATAGCGGTTCTTGCGGCAGCAGCGTTTGCGGAATTACCAGCGGTCCGTCTGCCACTGGTTTGATTGCGCCTGAAGAAGACTCTTCCAACTATTGCAGCTATTGGCTTAATGCATCCAATGGCAACAGCTTAGAAACGGGAAATAATGGAGCTGTTCCTTTTAAATGGACATATACCGATCCAACCAGTCCGGTAGGGAAGCATTTAGAAACTTATTATATGAGAATTTCAACTTCTAGCAATGTTGATGCTCCAAACCCGGCGGTTGATCAAAGCTGGACAAACAGAACAGAGAATTCCGGTTCGGAGATCACCCAGCAGATTCCAGTTAAAATTAACCCCGGAGTAAATGAATTGGCTTACAGCCAAACCTATAATTGGTGGGTTAAAGTTTGCAATGAAGATAATGCGGCTTGCAGCGGATGGACCAAAGCTTTATCGTCGCTTTCCACTCCCGTAAAGCATTATCCGATTGTTAACATAGCTTGGAATAAAAAAGTTTTAACTTCCGGCAACACTGTGATGTTTTGCACTACAGCCGATATAAATAACGAAGAGGATCCTTGCTATTCAACCTGTTGGACAGGGCCAGAAGGTTCCACTCCGGAAGTCGGCGATTCGGCAGGGTATTGGAAGTGCAGTGTTTGCTATAATTCCTCCAATCAGAAACAAGCTTGCCAAAATGTTTCAGGGACTCAATATTCATGGTATTTCCCAGGAATTGCGCCGGAAAATTATGAATTCCAAAGCAGCACTTCGGCTATTTCTCCTAATCCTTTGGTCAAATTCAAGACTACAGGAAAGAGCAAGACAGTAAAACTTAATGTTACAGGATCCTGCTGCGGCGGCTATGGCTCTATTGATGTTGTCCAGCCTATCCCGAGATGGAAGGAGACCTCGCCTTTTTAAACGAGCTTGTAGCTTGTATTACTCCTTATAGGAAATAAAAATAAAAGCCGCGGATATTCCGCGGTTTTTAAATTATATAAGTTCCATTCTTGCCCAAGCAGGGTTTTTTTGTTATGATTTGGTTGTTAAGTCATTTATAAAAACAAACCTTGAGTTTTTGGTATTTAGGATTTGAGCCGTTTTTTTCTTTTTTGACCGTTCGCAGTTCGCCAGCTGGCGGAGGCTATTGGCTATCAGGAAAAATATTACATTTCAACTGCAAGAATAATTTGTCTCGCGCCTGAAAATTTCCAGTAAATATTTTTTCTTTAGAAAATTGCAGATGAAGCTAGCGCCGGTAAAAAGAGGCTCCAGTCCAAACCGTAAATAAATCATTTTATGCCATACCAATCATTCAATTTAAACTATGAATTCGCTATTCCTAACAACCTTAGGGATTTTTGGCGCATTGGCCGCAGGTTCTGTCCTGGGCTATTATGTCCGCCAATCTATCGCTCGCAGAAGAGCAGGCTCAATAGAGGCTAAGCTTCAAGAGAAGCTTATCCAAACCAAAAAAGAAGCTGCTGATATTTTAGCCAGGGCTTCTGAAAAAGCCGAAAAAACAGAGAGAAAAGTTCTTGCTGACTTGGATAACCGCCAGCAATCTATTATCAGGACGGAAAACATTCTTTTAAAAAGAGAAGAGCTTTTGGAGAATAAGCACCAAGATTTTGAAAGGAAAGAAAAAGAGTTGATCCAGAAAGTAGACAGAGTCAGAGGAATAAAGGAAAGCGTGGAAGTTTTGAAGCAAGAGGCTATTAAAAGCTTGGAACAAATTGCCAATCTTTCGCAGGAAGAAGCCAAAAACGAACTCTTGGAGAAAATTGAAAAAGAATATCAAGTTGATGTTGTGGCCAGAATAAGAAAACTTGAAGCCCGGGGACAGGAGCAGTTTGACAAGCGCGCCAAAGAAATTTTAGCGCATGCCATTCAAGGGTTTGCTTTGCCGCAATCGCAAGAGATGACTACCAGTACTATTTCGCTGCCGTCGGAAGAAATTAAAGGAAGGATTATCGGCAAAGAGGGGAGGAACATCCGTGTTTTGGAAAAAATGACCGGCGTTGAATTGATCGTTGATGAAACGCCGGAAACAGTTATTGTGTCTTGCTTCAATCCAGTTAGGCGCGAGATAGCCAAGGTTGCCTTGGAAAGATTGATTAAAGACGGCCGCATCCAGCCAGCCCGCATTGAAGCGGAGATAGAAAAGGCGCAGGGCGAAGTTGCCAAAAAAGTAAAAGAAGCCGGAGAAGCCGCGGTTTATGATACAGATGTTCTGGACCTTCCGGAAAAACTTATCCAGCTGCTTGGCAGGCTTCATTATCGCACTAGCTACGGTCAAAATGTATTATTGCATTCAATGGAAGTTTCCCGCTTGGCAGGCGCTTTGGCCGCCGAATTGGACGCGAATATTGCGGTCTGTAAGAAGGCCGGGCTCTTGCACGACATCGGCAAAGCCCTTGACTGGCAAGTAGAAGGGTCGCATACTGATATTGGGGTTAAGATTCTTGAGAAATTTAAGATAGATAAAGAGATTGCTACGGCGATGAAATCGCATCATGAGGAATATCCTTACGAATCAATTGAGGCCATTATCGTCCAGGTAGCTGATCAGATTTCCGGAGCCAGGCCAGGCGCGCGCAAAGACACTTTGGAAAATTATTTGAAAAGATTGGAAGAGCTTGAAGGGATTGCCACTTCTTTCTCCGGCATAAAAAATGCCTTTGCCATTCAGGCGGGAAGGGAGATTAGAGTATTTGTAAAGCCTGAAGAGATAGACGATCTGGCTGCTCATAAACTAGCTAAAGATATTGCCAGAAAGATACAGGAAGAATTAAAATATCCAGGAGAGATAAGAGTAAATGTGATCAGGGAGTTGAGAATAACCGAATACGCGAAGTAATTTGATATTATAGATAATAATCAAAAAAGGTCGACTTACACATTTAAGCCGTTTAATTTAAAACAAATCTTAAAAAATACACACCTATGACAAAAGCAGAATTAATTGAAGCATTAGTCAAAAAATTGGCTGTTTCCAAAACTCAAGCCAACGAGTCCATTGATATTATTCTTGACGAAATTACCAAAGCTTTATCAAAAGGAGACCAGGTTACTTTGACCGGTTTCGGAACTTTTAAAGTTTCCAAAAGAGCCGCCCGCGCAGGCCGCAATCCGAAAACCGGAGAAGCCTTAAAAATTCCGGCTATGACTGTTCCTAAATTTAAAGCAGGAAAAGGCTTAAAAGACGCCGTCAGATAGTTTTTATTGCGATATATAAACTAAAAACCGCCGCTGGCGGTTTTTAGTTGTTATGAATAAAGTTCGCTATGTGTGCCGATTTCCACGAAAACGCACTCGTTGTCGCTTATATATTTATAGATAGCGCGCAAGTCGCCCGAAATATTGATGCTGCGATAATCCTCATACTTTCCTTTTAGGGGGTGGTTATTTAGCTGGCGGCCGAAAGAATCATCCATGAATATTTTCAAGCGATTTTTTGTCTTTTCTTTTTCTTCTTTTCCAAGTCTTTGGTAGTTTTTTTCAAAATTTTTGTGGAAGTGGACTATCATAAAGAAGAAAGGCGATCATCAATATCTTTCTTGGAAGACATCACTGGAGAGAGATTGCGGTTCTTTTTTATGTCTAATTCTATCCCTCCTAGCAATTTTTCTAGGACAGGGGACATTGATGGGGCAATTGAAAAATCAACCCGGCGGGTCCGAACGAATTGCTTAAGGTAGGCGTTCACAACAGCGCTTAAAGACAACCCAAGATCTTTAGCTAGTTTTTGGGCATCTTCTTTCACATCTTTATCTGCTTTTACATTAATGATTGTTTTCATAACCAAAGTATATACTTTGGTTAAATTAGTGTCAACAGTAAAAAACCATCGAAAAGGCGGTTTAATGGCAGGCTATAAGTTAAGCCGAAGTTCGTCCGGACGCCCCTATAAGCTAATTCCTACAAACTACAAGCTAATCAGTGAGCGGGCAACGGGATTTGCACCCGTGTTTTTTCCTTGGAAGGGAAAAGTAATGCTACTATACTATGCCCGCAATTATGTTTTTCAGTTTTTGCCAATATTCCTTAAAATATTTTTTTACTGTCGGGGTGGAGGGATTCGAACCCTAACTAAATCCTCCCAAAGGACTCGTGCTACCGTTACACTACACCCCGTTAGAAATTTTATATGGTAGATTTTAAATAGATTCGCACCGAAGTACAAGGTAGTTTATATCATTTTTGAAAGCTTCGGTCAAAGCCAAAACCATTATTTTTATTGATTTTTTGGCCTTTTTTTGGTACGCTTGAAAAGTAAAATTTATGATTTTACTTTGTTCCCATAGCTCAATGGACAGAGTAAAGGTTTTCCCCACCTGCCAAAGCACGCCCCCATAGTTCAACGGATAGAATAGGAACCTTCTAAGTTCTAGATGTAGGTTCGACTCCTACTGGGGGCACAATTTTGAGCGAAGCTCAAAATAGTTGATAGTTGTCAGTTTTTAGCTTTTAGAAGGCGCGTTGTCTAGAAACTGAAAACTAGATACTAATAACTAATTTTTGCCAAAGCAAAAATTCATGGTGGCCATAGTGTAGCGGTTAGCACTAGAACCTGTGGAGTTCTTAGCGGGAGTTCGAATCTCCTTGGCCACCCCAAGTAAAATCAGAACTGCAAGAAGTCGCCGAAAAGGCAGCTTTTTGGTAGAATAGAAGAACAATATCCATTATTATTGCTAATTTGGATAAATTGGTCATTTTTTATTATCCGATGAATTAATAAAACAAATATGAGCAGCGAATTATTTATAAGCCGAACAAAACAAGGAGAGATAGAACCATTTAGCAAATCAAAATTAATAGAGAAATTAAAACCTTACATAATTAAAGAAGAGCCAGAATTTAATCTTTTGCATGTTAATTTCTCAAAAAATATACCAGATGGCGGCCAATTTTATCTTACAGAAGATAAAAACAATCCAGAAAATTTACTCAGCTTGGCTATTAATCGAGTAACCGGACGAGGTCTATTTTGGGATTATCTTTACGATTTTTTAAAATCGGATAATTACGTATTGTATTGGCCGGGAAGTCATCCAATTGTCGGTCTAGCTGATACGATCAGTAACTTGCCGATAGATATGATTAAATCATTAGGAGATCCAATTACTGTTCATAGCGGTAAAGAAATTCTAGACTTATTTAAATAATATTCATAAATATAGTTATATGGAAAAGGGACATAAAAATTATCAACAAAATTCATCGACTCTTGCTCTACATGATTATATCCACAATATGTTGGCATATTGGGACCCATGGAATCTTATTTATGGGGCATGGGCACCGACTAATGAATATGATTCCTACATAGAGCAGGTAATTAAAATAGTTGAAGCTGGTCCGTGCAGCAAAGAAGCAATATCCAAAAAATTAGAAGGCATATTTTTAAATAAAGAGATGCCTCAAGATAATGTCGACAGAGCCATAAAAGGAATGACGGAAGGAATTTTATATTATATATCTAAACGTTAAGCAAACTTTTTGTTGGCACTACCTTTACCAGTATCAAACAGTAGATTGTTAATAATTTAATGTCATAAGAATATGTTTATAAAAATAGGTGTGCATAAAAGTAAAAAATTATTCATATTATATCCAAATATACATACGGTAGAGGTATACGATGGACGAGAAATTCCAGCCACAAGACAGTTAGATGCAATAATAATCGATCCATTACCCGATTTGAAGTTTTTAGGTTACATGGTAAGAAATGCTTATAAAATTGCCGGTGGCGATGATTTTAAATTAAGTGATGGTTACAGCTATAAGGTTGAAAGCATTCTTAAAGCTAAACGAAGCAAACTCTACTTGATAGTAACTATATTCCTGGAAGATCCTAAACAAATTTTGATTGATAAAATTGTTAAAAATGGTGGATTCCATATTCAAAGTAAATTCGGGAGCTTGAATTATGACTGTTCTGATGAAGAGTTCGGTGAAACCATTATTAAGGCTTTTGACAGCATGAAAGATAAGGCCGTTTGAATAAGGGAGTTGGACTGTTAACCGATGATTAGTCTGCGTCGGGATGCCACGCTCTCTTTGATAATCGGGATGCATATGATATATCCATTTTGTTTTTGCATATTAGTTCTAACGTCGTCTACCAGCCCACCCCAATTTTAAACGAAGTTCAAAATAGTTCTCAGTTTCCAGCCGTTAGTTTTTAGACAAACTTCCAGCCGCTTAACATCCGCCAACCGGCGGAAGGGCGCCTGCCTACTGGCAGGGTAGGGATTTTTGATAGAATGGAGGCATAACTTATTGTTGATATCAACGCCCCAGCCAGCCGCAAGGTCCGCTGGGGTTTTAAAAAATTTGAAAACGGGTAAAATTTGACTACACATTTGCAATGTGTATAATAAGAATATGGAAACCCAAAACAATTCTACAACTTATCAACGGATAGACATTACTCTTCCAAAAGAAACAGTTAAATTGCTTGAAAAGATTGCTAAGCGAGGAGACAGGAGCCGGTTAGTTGACCAGGCGATTCGCTATTTCGCAAAGGAAATGAGCCAGGCTAATTTAAGAAAGCAGCTAAAAGAGGGGGCGATGGCTAACGCTTCGCGGGACTTGAATTTGGTAGAAGAGTGGTTTTTAATTGATGATGAGATATGCCCAAGCAAATAATTCCAAAACGAGGCGAGGTTTATTTAGTTAATTTTGATCCGACTATTGGCTCGGAAATTAAAAAAACGAGGCCAGCTTTGATTATTCAAAATGATATTGCAAACCGCTATAGCCCTGTAACTATTGTGGCCGCGATTACTTCCCAGATTGGCGAGCGGATTTATCCGACCGAGGTGTTTGTGGAGGCCAAACAGAGCGATTTGGATAAGAGGTGTGTGGTTTTACTTAATCAAATTCGGGCGATAGATAAACAGCGTTTAGTGAAGAAACTGGCGATTTTTGATTCGGCTTTAATGGAAAAAGTTAACCAATCCTTAGAGATTAGCTTGGGTTTGGCAGGCCTGTGAATTATTTTTTGTTTTCTTAGAAGATTTTTTCTATAGATTCTTGAACTTTTTATTCATAAATTTATAATCCATCGTTTCCACAAGCCGTCCCTTTCTATGGAGGAGGGGACGGCTTTTTGGTAGAATAGAGACATAATTTTAACTGTCATCAAATATGCCTTTTATCACTCAAGGAAAAACCAATTTTAAATATTTAGCCATTGTTTTAATTGTAGCTGTCCTTGTCGGGGCAGGTATTTTTTTATACCAGCAGGATCTAGATAAAAAGACAGAGATAGTTTATCAATCATCTGCAAACGATCAATCAGTAGATGTTTTAAAAGATCAGGACATAAAAGATATTTTGCCTGCAGGTGCGAGCATTGAAGTGAAGACCGATGAGAAAATTATCAAAAATATTGCCCGAGGATACGAAATAAGTATTCTTCCATATCTGGTTGTCAGAACAAATGAGGCGGGAGCGGCGGATTTTTATGGGAAAGAGGGGATAATTAATCATTGCGTCCTATGCCCTTCGATAGCTAGTATTTTTTCCGAAGACAACTTGGACAATTTGACATTGGATCAATGGATGGAAAAAATGAATAAAGAGTACGGTTTTTTATATTGGGACGAAAAAGAAAAAGTGAGCATTTACGGATATTCTGGATATAAAATAAAAGTCGAAGGAGATCCGGCCAATTATTATTATTATTTTGCCGAACATCAAAAAATATTTTATGTAACTACATTAACAGATGTTGAAATCGGAAAAGTAATAAAAAATATTGTTTTTAATTAAAATTTTGCCATTATCTGCCAAGAGCCAACTTCGGCATAAAAATCTTTCCAACTATCACTATTTTAGTTCTGATATCATCCACTACGCCACCCAAACAGTACTCGGAAAGTAGTCTTTTCCACAAGAGCCGTCTTATATTCTAGGCGGCTTTTTGGTAGAATGGAGACATAACTTTAACGACTCTCAACCATGCCTTTCATCACCCAAGGGAAAACTAATGTTAAATATTTAGGCATTGTTGCTGTTTGTGCTGTCCTGGCAGGGACCGGCATTTTTTTATACCAACAGTATTTTGATAAAAAATCAGCAGAAATATTTACTCAAAGTCAGCAGCAAGAGCAGCAAAAGGCGTTAGAAAGGAATCAGGGCAGAGGAGAAGTTGTAGAGAGCCCCTCAGGAACAGTAGACGATGCCACTTGGAAAACTTATCGGAATGATGAGATTAATTTAGAATTTAGATATCCAGAAGATTATAAAGTGAGCGAAGGAAAAGAAATGAAAGGGTTTGACTCAGGTCAGATGAGAACAATAACAATCCAAAATTTAGACCAAAATTTTTCCGTTACCATTCAAGCCACTTCACCTGACTATAGCCAAGGAGTTGGCGAAGGTTGCTGTTTCTCCTATGCCGGAAAAAAGATAGATTTAACATTAACTGATAATGAGCTGCAGAAGGAGATAAACTCGCAATTAGGAAAGGGAGGAGGTTCTATCTTAAAAATGCAACGCCAACCAATCGGAGGTAAGGCTTCGGTTCGTTTTTTCCGGATAAATTCTTATTCCGAACAATGCGTAGAAGAGACAATACTAATCCCCTTAGATGGGCCTGTATTTACAAACATTTTGATTAGTAGTCCGAATCTGGTATTTTTTGATATAGATAAGCCATATGACGAAATTGCAGAATATATAAACACATATCAATTTCTTAATGACCAAAACATCAAAGATAATTATTCAATTTTCAATCAAATACTTTCCACTTTTAGCTTTTCAGATTAACAAGATTAAGAATTAATTCTGACGAATAAATTTCACAATCTCGGTTCTAACATCGTTCGCTACTCCACCCCATTCCAATCCGGACATTTGTCCGGATTTTGTTTATGGTAGAGCCGTCTAACATATTAGTATCAATTATATGCTATAATTAAAGCGTAACTAACGGATACGCGACGGTTGTCGAGACCGCATCTTGAGTCATAAAAAGATAATTATTAAATATAAAAAATATATGGATTCGTCGTACAATTCTTCAACCACAAAACCGATATATCGCGGTACTCAAATTATTTGGTATCTTTTGTATTTTATGGAAGCAATATTGGCGTTGCGGTTTGTTTTAAAGTTGCTCGGCGCTAACCCGGAGTCCGGGTTTGCTAGTTTTGTCTATTCCATGACAACATTCCTTGTCTCTCCTTTTTTAAGTGTTTTTGGCATCACGGAAGTACTAGGAAGCGCTTTTGAGTGGACTACGCTTTTGGCAATGTTAGTCTACTGGTTTATTGCTTTTGCCATAATCAAACTTTTGTTAATTGGTAAAACAGTTTCCACGCCGGAAGCTGCAGATAAATTAAATAAAGAAGATAAATAACAAAATTTATGTCAATTCTTATTTATATTATTTTTGGCGCATTAGTAGGCTGGGTCGCTTCTATGATTATGGGCGGAGCGAATGGATTATTGATTGATATTATCGTTGGTATGATTGGTGCTTCATTGGGCGGCTGGATTATGGACTATTTCGGAAAAAGCGGAGTAACCGGTTTTAACATTTACAGTTTTTTGGTCGCATTGCTCGGAGCGGTTGTGTTGATTGCCGTTGTTAGGGCCTTGCGGAGAAGTTAGAAAATTAAATAGTTGTGAATGAATAAATGAGCAATGGGCTCTATTGCAAAAACCGCCTGATGGCGGTTTTTGATTTTAAATATTTAGTGTTTCGTTTATCTCCCTTCGTCCAGCGTGGGGCTGATTTCTATTGTTTGGCCATCGCGTAAAACTTTAAGTTTGATTGTTTGGCCGATCTGGTGTTTTTGCAAAAGGCTGGCCAAAGAATTTTTATCGGAGATTTGTTCGCCTTCGCATTCCAGGATAATATCGTATTCTTTTAAACCGCATCTGTCAGCAGATGAATCTTTCATTACCGGTCCGACTCCCAAGGCTTCGCGGGCAATCAAGGCGCCGTAGTCAACCGGTAGTTTATTTTTCTGCGCGATTTCTTTGTTTAATAAAATATATTTCACTCCCAAATACGGCCGTTTAATCTTGCCGAATTTTTTAACCTCAGCCAAATCTTTTTTGGCGTAGTTGATCGGAATGGCGAAACCCAGATTTTGCGCTCCGGCCACAACAGCGGTATTGATGCCGATGACTTTGCCTTTCATATCAACCAGCGGCCCTCCAGAATTGCCCGGGTTGATGGCCGCGTCGGTTTGGATCAATCCGCGCAGATTTTCTATTTGCGGGTTCATACCTCCGCCGAAAGCGGTCAAGAAGCGGCTTAGGCCGGAAACTATTCCTAAAGAAATGGTGTCATGAAATTCTCCCAAAGCATTGCCGGCGGCGATCACGGTTTCGCCCACTTCAACTTTGCTGGAATCGCCCATATCCAGATAGGGGAGCTTGCCATAGTCTATTTTCAAAACAGCGATATCATTGGTCGGATCATGCGCCAAAACTTCGGCCGGGCACGATCTGTCCGGATCCAGAAGAACGGTATAATCAGCTTCTTTGTCGGAAACGACATGATTGCTGGTTAAGATATAGCCGTCGGCTGAAACAAGAAAGCCGGAGCCGCCGCCGATTTTGGTGCGCTCTTTTGATCCCTCATTTTCCAGCTTGGGCATCATGATATTTTCTCCGCCGTAGGGCATATAATAAAAGCCTTCTATTTTTGGAAGATCTTTAGAAGCTACTATAGTGATAACAGCCGGACAGATTTTTTTAGCCAGTTTGCTGACAAGAGATTTTGACATAAATTGAATTTGCCGCTCAAAAAGAGTTCGCTTTAATGCTTATTTGGAATTATCTTATGGATTATTTTAACATCTAATTCTATTGCCAACAAGCATAAAAATTGATAAAATACTGGTTGTTGGAGAAGGCTCCTGCCCTTATAGCTCAACTGGATAGAGCAGTGGCGTCCTAAGCCATTGATCCTGGTTCGACTCCGGGTAAGGGCACCAAGCTAGCAGATGAGTGATGAGCAGCGAGAAATGAGTAATGAGAAAAATGGCAGAGGTTTCTTTTTTAATAATTTTTATTAGCAGGGCATAAAAATGAAAGAATTTTATTATCTTCCAGCGGCAATACTTTTACGGATATTTTGTTTTCCAAAATTGGCTTAATCAGCCAATTTTTTTTGGTTGAAAACTAAAAACATTTTATAAAAAACAGGTAAGCAAAATTTCAAACTATGGAACCGCAACAGACCCAATACGATTTTGCCATCATCGGCGCCGGCCCGGCCGGATTGTTCGCTGCTTATGAATTATTGCAGCAGTCAAAACCGTTGAAGATCATGATCATTGATAAAGGGCCCGATGCGATGCAGCGAAAGTGTCCGGTGAGCGTTAATGATAGCAAGTGCTTGAATTGCGCTCCTTGCAATATTATGTGCGGAGTGGGCGGCTCCGGTATTTTTTCCGACGGGATATTGAATCTCCGCCACGATGTGGTCGGAGGGAATCTTTCTGATTTTACCAATGATGATGTTGAATCCAATAAAATAGTTGATTATATAGATCAAATATTTTTGCGATTCGGTGCGCCCGAGCGCGTGCACGGGATGGATGATGAAAAGATTGCGCAGTTGTCTTTGCGGGCTATGTCCGCCGGCATTAAATTTGTGCGCATCCGTCAGCGCCATTTGGGCAGTGAAAATACGCCAAGGCTTATCCAAAAGTTTGCCGATCATCTGCGCGAGAAAGGAATAGAGATTTGCACTGACGAAGGAGTCAAAGATTTGCTGATAGAAGAAGGGGAATGCCGCGGAATCGTTTTGGAAAATAATAAGATCATCCGTGCGAAGAAAATTATTTTTGCCCCCGGGCGCGTAGGCGCTGTTTGGGTGGGCGAGATGGCCAGAAAGCATAATATTGCCGCCATCCATGCCCCGATAGACATTGGCGTGCGGGTGGAAGTTCCGGCAATCATAATGCAATCAGTGATAGATGTAAATCGCGATCCCAAATTCCATATTTGGACATCCAAATATGAAGATTTTGTCCGCACTTTTTGCACCAATCACGAAGGCTTTGTCGTCAAAGAAAATTACGGCAGCGTTATAGGGGTTAACGGGCATTCGTTCACCGATAAAAAATCCGAGAATACTAATTTTGCATTTGTGGTAAAAACAAGACTGACCGAACCCTTGGAAAATACCACGCTTTACGCCGAATCTATCGCACGATTGGCAACGATTCTCGGCCAGGGCAAGCCGATAATCCAGCGGCTGGGCGACTTGCGCCGCGGCCGCAGGTCCAATGACTGGCGATTGAAAAAGAGCACTTTTCATCCAACACTCACCGATGTAACGCCGGGTAATATTGCCATGGCTCTTCCGCACCGTATTCTCACGGATATTATGGAAGGGCTGGACAAGCTTAACGAAGTGATCCCTGGAGTAGCCACCGACTCCACATTTTTATATGCGCCGGAGATAAAATATTATGCGATGAAGATCGGCGTGGATAATAATATGGAAACGAACATCAAAAATCTTTTCGCCGCCGGCGACGGTGCAGGTTTAAGCCGCGATATCGTCAAAGCTTCCGCCACCGGCCTGCTCGCCGCCAGGGGAGCGATAAGAACTTTTTAATCCTTAAATATATAGACGGTGAACCGTTTTAAGGACTGGCCAAAATCAAAAAATTCTGTTAAACTATTGGGCATATTGAAGTTTCGGGCCCGTGGCTCAATGGTAGAGCGTCCCCATGGCATGGGGAAGGTTGTCGGTTCGACTCCGATCGGGTCCACAATTTAATATGCTGGTATTAACAAAGCAATTATTAATATGGGCGGATAGAAAGGCAGGTATTTATGTTGAGTTTCCTATGAATTCAATTAAAAAAGCTTTTTCATAGATTGTTATTTTCAAAAATGGCTCAATGCCATTTTTTGTTTGTAATTTTTGTAAAATTAATAATTAAAAATATCCCGTATTGATAGGATCAGTCCGTTGACAGTCCATCCAGCCGCTGTAAAATATAAGAAAGTCCGCGAACTGGCATAGTGCCGGTTTATGCAACATAATTTAATGGAATATTCAAAAGTTGATAACGGTTTAAAGATTTGCTCATTCGTTTTTGTGTTTCTAACTCGCGTAAATTGATAAATATAAAGTGCCGCCTTTTGGCGTTTTTTTATGGAACAAAAAGAGAATCATAAAAGAATTGCGATGTTTAGTATTCATTCCGATCCTCTTGCATCGCTGGGCAGCCAGGAAAGCGGGGGCCAGAATATTTATGTCAGGTATCTGGCTGAAGAGCTGGGCAGGCTAGGCTGGGAAGTGGATATTTTTACTCGCCTGGATAATCCCCGCAAGAATCAGATCGCGCGTATTTCCAAAAACAGCCGAGTGATCAGGCTGAAGGGAGGGCCTGTTGGCTATGTGCCGAAAAAAGAACTCTTTTCTTTTTTGCCGGAGATTTTTGATAATTTTCTCCATTTTATCAATTTTGAAAATCCTTATATTCTATTCCATGGACATTACTGGGACGGGGGAGCGGTAGCCCTTGAAGCTTTTAAAAAATTCCAAAAGCCTTTTGTCCAAAACTTTCATTCAATAGGAATTGTAAGGGTGGAAACAAAAAAAAGATTTTTGGATAACGGAAGCGTAGATAACTCTTATGTTGAAAGCAGGACAGAAATGGAAAAAGAGATCATTAAAAATTCTTCCGTTATTATCAGCTTGGCCGAGTCGGAAAAACAAAGCTTGATCCAGTTTTACGGCTGTCCGGAAGAGAAAGTGCAAGTGATCCGGGGCGGAGTGGATGTAAAACATTGGCCCTTGATTGAAAAAGAGAAGGCGCGCGATACTTTGGGCTTGGATAAAAAATCGTTTGTTATCCTTTTTGTGGGACGGCTTGAGTGGCGAAAAGGAATAGGAACAATAATCAGCGCGGCCCGTTTGTTGCGTGAAAAAATCACCGGCTTGAAAATTTTAATAGTCGGCGGGAAAATTTTCGGGCGGGACATCAATGCCGCAGACTTTAAAGAATATAAAAGGCTGCAAAAGAAAGCGGAAGAGGAGGGAGTGGGGGACATTTTAAGTTTTGCCGGCAGTATGGACCACGGCCGCCTTCCCGCTTATTACCGGTCGGCGGATGTTTTTGTTGTTCCTTCTTATTATGAACCTTTCGGGCTTGTCGTTTTGGAAGGTATGGCCAGCAAAGTGCCGGTAATCGCTTCAAGTGTCGGCGGTCTTGCAATTACCATTAAAGACGGAAAAACAGGACTGCTTTTTGAGCCGCGCAACGCTTTGTCTTTGCAGGAAAAAATAATGGAGCTGTACAAATCTGAAAGCTTGGCTTCAGTGCTTGTCCAAAATGCGTTTGAAGAAATTTCAAAAAATTATTCTTGGCAGAATGTTACGGAAAAAATAGCCGTAATTTATAATTCGTTAATAACCGGCGAATCAAAATAAAATGAAGATCATACAAATCTCTCCGTTTGAAGAATCGGTGCCTCCAAAAAAATACGGGGGAACGGAATTGGTAGTTTATAATTTGACTCAAGAGCTGGTCCGCAAAGGGCACGAAGTGCATCTTATAGCCTCGGGCGATTCCCGAAGCGATGCAAAATTGCTTCCAGTATTCCCCAAATCGCTAAGAAGATATCCGAGCACGCAGGATATGAGGGCAAGGGATGCGTTGAAGTATATGGGCATCGGGAAGGTGCTTGAGCTGTTAAAAAATACAGGCGCGGATATTATTCATAACCATATAGGCTGGAGGCTTCTTCCTTTCGCGGCTTTTTTTGGAGCTCCCTGCGTAACAACTCTTCATGGTCCACTGGATCCCGACTATCAGAAGCTGGTCTATGGCGCTTATGCATCTTCTAACTATGTTTCAATATCAAATAGCCAGCGAGTTCCTCTAAAAAAGTTGAATTATGCCGGTACGGTTTATAACGGAATAGATATAAAGAAATTCAAATATTCCGATAAGGGCGGGGATTACTTTGCTTTTTTAGGAAGGATGTCGCCGGAGAAAGGTCCGGTCCAGGCGATAAAACTGGCCAAAAAAGCCGGTATAAAACTGGTGATGGCGGCCAAGGTTGATGCAGTGGATAATAGTTATTTTACGAAGGAAGTGAAGCCTTTGATAGACGGGAAGCAGATAAGTTTTATCGGAGAAGTGGGGCATAACGATAAAGTGAAATTATTGCGGAATGCGCGGGCTCTTTTGGCGCCCATACAATGGAGGGAGCCCTTCGGTTTGTTTTTTATAGAAGCTATGGCTTGCGGCACTCCTGTTATAACCAACAAATTAGGATCGGCTCCTGAAATAATAAAGAACGGCGAGACAGGCTTTGTGGCGGATAATGAAGCGCAGCTTTTAAGCGCGGTGAGAGGGATAAGCAATATAAGCAGGGCAGATTGCAGAAAAAGAGTGGAGAGATTTTTTACATCGGAAAAGATGACCGAAGGATACGAAGAAATTTACCGGAAATTGATCCTAAAAAAGAAGATTTAAGCATGCTGATATCGGAAATACAATTGAAAAATTTTATTAAAAATGCTTTTTCATAGATCATTATTTTAAAAAATGGCTCAATGCCATTTTTTTGTTTGTAATTTTTGTAAAATTAACAATTAAAAAATATGATCAGTTTATTTCCCAAAGACGAAGTTTTCTATAATCTTTTTGAACAGCAGGCAATTAAATTGAAAGAGGCTTCAAAAATTCTTGACCAGCTTTTGGCCAATCCCGAAAATATCAAGGAGTATGCCGTTAGTATGAAAAAAATTGAAGAAGAAGCCGACGAGCTCTGCTATAAAATTTTGGACAATCTCCGCAACAGCCTTATCACTCCTTTGGCAGGGGAGGACATAGAGCTTTTAAGGCAGGATATGGATAATATTATGGATTGCCTTGAAAAAGCCACGAATAGGATTTTGATTTATCAAATATCCGCTCCCTATCCGCAGGCGATACCGGAATATATCGGCATAATAAAAAGAGCCATTGAAGAGATTAGCTTTGCCGTTAAAGAAATAAAGAATGTGCAAAAATTTCATGAATTGCTGTACAAGAGATGCCAGAAAATAAACAGGCTGGAGAATGAAGGCGATGAAGTTAACCGCCGGGCTTTAAAAAGCATAATGACCATTAACGATAATCCTTCTCCCCAAAAAATATTGGAGGTGATCAAGCTTAAAGAAATTTATGAGACCTTGGAAAACGCGATTGATTTCTGCGAGGATGTGGGCAATATTTTTGAGCTTATCCTGATCAAAAACCGCTAACCAAAAATTACAATGGAACCTTTTATTTTTATCGTTATCATTGTCTTATTGGCTTGGATCTATGACTTTTGGAACGGGGCGAACGATTGCGCCAATTCCATTGCCACAGTTGTTTCCACCAGGGCGATGTCTTTTCGCAAAGCTATTTTAATGACTGGATTTTTTAATTTTTTTGGAGCTTTTGTTTCCACCGAAGTGGCGAAAACCATCGGCAAGGGGATTGTGGACCCGGCGGCAATTACAACAGGCATTATTATTTCCGGACTGTTGGGCGCGATAATTTGGACCGTTGCTTCTACCCAGTTCGGCCTTCCGATCTCGGTCACCCACGCTCTTATCGGAGGATTGATCGGCGCTGGAGTGGCCAGCGGCGGATTTGGCGTTTTGGAAATTCACGGCCTTATCAAAATTGTCCAAGGAATTTTCGGCTCGCCTTTGATAAGTTTTTTCGCCGCCGGATTATTTTTCGTTTTTCTTGTCTGGGTTCTTAAATTGTTTTTTTATAAGGTGCCTGCGTTTAAACTGAATAATTTTTTTAGAAGAGGCCAAATTCTCACATCGTTGGCGGTTTCTTTTACCCACGGCATGAACGACACGCAGAATGCGATGGGCATTATTACCATCGCTTTAGTTTCCGGAGGGTATTTGGCTGACTTTAATGTTCCTCTTTGGGTTATTGCCGGTTCCGGGACTTTTATGGCTTTGGGCACTGTTTGGGGCGGCCATCGCGTTATTAAAACCGTGGGCCAGAAAATTTACGATCTCAAACCGATTCACGGCTTTGCCACAGAATTTTCTTCAGCCGTGCTTATTTATTTTCAAAGCTTGGGAGGTATTCCTTTAAGCACCACCCAAGTGGTAACCGCGGGCGTGATGGGCGTGGGATCCACCGAACGCAAAGCCCAAGTCCAATGGAAAAAAGTCAACGAAATATTTTTGACTTGGGTTCTGACCATTCCAGGCTCGGCAGCCATCGGCGCGATCTTGTTCCTTGTATTGAGAAATTTTATCAATTAATATCTTAATATGAAGAAAGTTTTAGTGTTTGGGACTTTTGATGGCGTCCATCTCGGGCACATAAGTTTTTTGGAGCAAGCTAAAAAAAGAGGGGATCATCTTGCGGTTGTGATTGCCAGGGATTCTACGGTCAAGAAAGTAAAAGATCATTCACCGATCAAAAACGAGAATGAGCGGCTGGCAGAAATACTGAAGACCGGCTTGGTTGACGAGGCTATCCTCGGCAAAGAAGGCAACCCTTATCTTATAGTTAGACAGGTCAGTCCTGATATTATTTGTTTAGGCTATGATCAAAGGACTTACATTGACGGTTTGCAGGATGAACTTAATAAACTTGGTTTGAAAACAGAAATTTTAAGGATGGAGCCTTTCGGCCCGGAAAAATATCATTCAGGTATTATTAACCGGGCGCGTAGTGAGAGCTGATTTTATATTTTAATATGGCAAACAATCCTCAAAAAGTGGCGATCGTTGGCGCTGGAGTGATCGGGCTGTATTTGGCCTGGCAGTTAAGCCTTAAAGGTCATAAAGTTTCCGTTTATGAAAAGAGGCCGGAAAAAGATTTTGGCGATAAGCCTTGTTCAACTTTGGTTTCCGAAAGGATCAAAGACTTTATCCCGATAGACGATAGTTTTATTGAGAATAAAATTATCGGCTGTTTGATAAATTTTCCGCAGAAAACGGTGCGGCTTAATTTCCAGCCGATCCATCTGGTTTTGTCGCGGCCCCAATTAGTGGTAAAACTTTTAGAGTTGGCCAAGACTGCTGGCGCGGAAGTTTTTTTTGAAAAAGAGATTAAGGGGATCCTGCAGGATTTTGATAAAGTCATCGGCTGCGATGGGGGGCTATCTCATATCCGCCAAGCGCTAAAATTACCGACGCCAAGATTTAGATTAGGCTTACAGCTTTTTGAAAGACAGGAAGATGATTATAATTTGGCTGAAACTTGGCCGATTGAATCAGGATTTATTTGGCGTATTGCCCGAGGCAGGGAAGTGGAGTGGGGAATATTGGCAAACCGCCAAAAAGCTTTGCCGGAATTCAGAAAATTTTTAGCCAAGAAAAAAATTGATTTTATTATGGACCAGCTCGGCCAACCCATTGGCTTGAAGTCAGCAATTGTGCCTCAAGAAATGGTTTTGCCGGAAAATAAAAATATCACTTTGTGCGGGGACGCAGCCGGTTTAGTCAAACCTTGGTCCGGCGGCGGCTTGATCTGGGGGCTGAAAGCCGCCCAAATCCTTTTGGAGACTTTCCCTGATTTTGAAGCCTATCATAAAAAGACAAGCCAATTTTTTGCCTTTAGAATTGCCAAGGGCCGGCTTGCCGATCTTGCGGTCCATTTTTTAGGGCAAAATTTTCCCTCTGTCCTTCCAAAACAAATTACCTACGATAACGACTTTCCCGTTTTATAGCCATTTGGCGTTATAAGATGGTCAAGGCCCGCTTTGCCCCTGCCTACCGGCAGGCAGGCGCCGTAGCTCATAGAGCGAAGGAGGGGCCTTGACCATCTTTGATTTTTTATAGGATTTTATTGCTTTTTGGGCTGGAAAATGGTATTTTAAACCATATTTAAAAACTAAAAACAAAGTTTTTTGTTTGGGAAAAATAGCAGAGCTTTAAAGCATTGATTGTTTACTTGATAAGGCTGGCTATCTGTTCCGTTAAAAAAAGGAGAGGTACCGAAGTGGCCATAACGGGACGG
>CAIMDX010000019.1 GCA_903839905.1 uncultured bacterium | reverse complement strand
GTCATTGGTAAAACGCGAAGGAGTAATAATTACTCCTTTGTTGGCATGATTTTTTACCAGGCTTCCAACAAAATCTCTGATCACTGGCTCTCCAACTACATTTTCCCATCGTTTTGCTTGGATATAAATTACATCGAGACCAAGTTTGTCTTCTTTGATAATGCCATCGATGCCTCCGTCTCCACTTTGTCCAATAACTTTTCCCGCGTCGTTAGCGAATCCGCCATAGCCCATTTTAAGCAATAATTCCACAACGAGTTTTTCGAAAAAACGCGGGGAACATTTTTTAACAACTTCCAGTATTTCTTGCGACAGGCTCCGCAGAATATTTTGGTACCCATATTCAAGTAAATCGGATGGGTTTTGAATATCAACCTCTTTTTCTTTCCCCCATGATAATGGTTCTAGCCCGGGAAGTTGTTTTAGGAAATCAGGATCAATTTGTGAAGAATTAATTTTTAATGCTTCAAGTCCTTTGTGGGATATTTTAATGTATCCTCTTTTTGGGTGTTCCAATAAGCCAACACGCACAAGAAAAGATCGCGCGAACCTAACTCTATTACGGAAGACATTATCGTTCCCACTTGGATATTGTTGGTTCTTTTCATTATCTGAAAGGTGAAAGTGATTTGCCAATAAATCTATCACTTCATTTACATGATGTTCTGCTCCATCGCTAGCGGCTTTTAATAGAGGAAGCAATATTTTAGATTGTGTAGGGATTGCCATAATTTTGTTTTTACTTTTTGTGTCTTTTTGCAAAAAAGAATTAAATCAAACTTTTATAGGTTTCCGTTTTGAAGATGATTAATTTAAAATGCAAACATCTATTTCCCCTGCCTACCGGCAGGCATTTTGATTTTTAAATTTTCATTTTATTTATGGTGAAGCTATACAACGAAGCTCGAACCTATACGGTGGCGGCTAACGCCGCCCATTGTGTTTGGGGTAATCCGCTGATCTTTTTGGCGAAAGATTTTTATGCTATCCAATTTAAAGTCCCAAATCTTTGAGTTTCTTTTTAATAATGTCTGAGCCCTTTGATTCTCTAGGGAATGATCCTTTTTCATCGGTGAAGGTAATTTCTTTAGCTGGATGATTTGCTTTTTTTGGGAACAAAGACACAATTTTTTCGATATTGGTATATGGCTCTACTTCTAACTTATTTCCGCCAACTTTGCGGCTTTCTTTTATGACTTCTCCTATAGCTTCAGAGGCTATTTGCCAATAAGTGCAAACTGCTATTTCGTGTTCGATAACAGAACCTCCGTGATATTTTTCAAGATGTTCAAGTAATTCTTCCGTAAGGTCCCATAATCTATACCACTTTTCGTCTCCTTCCGAAGGATCAAATTGCACCGATTCTTCCAACCAAAGACTATTCGCTAATTTTAAAAGAGGGAGTTTATTTTTAGCGTGAAGCGCAAATACTTCGAGCCAATTTCCTTCAAGTTTTCCGTATAGGTGAGGGTAGTCTTTAAATTCTTCTTTTTTCTTTGCTTCCCATTCAGCGTCAAATTTTTTGTTGGTAATTTGTTCCTTTTCTTCCTCTTTTTGGCGATAAATGCACCAAAGTATGTACGCTATTACGGCTAGCAATATTATAATGATAATTTCGGTAAAATTCATATTCGTGCAAATAATTAAGATTATTTTAATAAGTTTTCCATAGATACCTAATGTCTTGGCAATCTTAACGATTATTTGTACTCCCGGTTTTTTAACAAAATCAGTGCCGCGGGAGGGAGTTGAACCCTCATGGCCTTGCGACCAATGGTTTTTGAGACCATCTTGTATACCATTCCAACACCGCGGCGGGATAACTTTTACCCTCCCATTTAAACATAAAAACCATTGATTGTAAATTCTATTTAGATATGTTATTTTTATAATAATGACTCGGGTAATTTGCGTTACTAACCAAAAAGGAGGAGTAGGAAAAACCATTTTGGCCAGCAATTTGCCAGTCTTTTTAACTGCTCACGGCAAAAAAGTTTTGCTGATAGATGTTGATCCTCAAGCCAACGCCACTTTTTCTTTAGGATTGAAACCAAAGACTTTGCCGACCTCGGTTTATAACGCTTTGATGGGGCAGATCTCTCCGATGGAAACCATAAAAAATACCGGTTTTATGGGTTTTGATATTATGCCCGGCAGCCAGGATCTGGCCGGCGCCACAGTGGAGCTGGTCAATATGAAAAACCGCGAATTTAAATTGAAAGAAATAGTGGACAGAGTTAAAGACAATTACGATTTTGTGATTATTGATTGCCCGCCGAGCTTGGGGTTGCTGACTTTAAACGCTTTGGTGGCTTCGGACGAAGTTTTGATACCTGTTCAATGCGAATATTTAGCACTGGAAGGATTGGACCAGCTTGTCGGCACAGTGAATTTGATTAATCAGAATTTAAACCGTAAAATAAAAATATTGGGAGCGGTGCTGACGATGTATAACCGCCAGAATAAGCTTTCACAAATGGTGGCCAAAGATGTAAGAAGAAATTTTCCGGGATATGTTTTTGATGCGGTGATTCCCAGAACAGTTGTTTTATCAGAAGTGCCTTTTTACGGCCGTACGGTTTTAAGATATGCCCCGGAATCAAAAGCCAGCCAATCTTTCCGCGAGCTGGCGGAAGAATTAATCCATAATTATCAAGAATCATAAATCGCTGATTTTAAGTCTAATTTTAATTTTTTAAAATGCTTGGCAAAGGTATTGAATCATTAATCCCTCGCAGGGATGAGGCGCCTTCAAAGGAACTGAATAAAAAAGAGGCGATTTTTTGGGTGGAAACCAGCCAAATTGTTCCCAACCCTTATCAGCCCAGAAAAGAATTTGAGCAGGCGGCCTTGGAAGTGCTGGCCGAATCCATAAGAAGATACGGCATTTTACAGCCGATTATTGTTACCAAAAATGATAAGCAGGGGCCTCAAGGAACGATTCCTGAATACCAAATTGTGGCCGGCGAGCGCCGTTTGCGCGCGGCTAAATTGATCGGGCTGGAACAGGTCCCGGTAATTATCAGGGAGCAGACCGAAAAAGAAAAATTGGAAATATCCTTGATTGAAAATATTCATCGCGCCGATTTGAACCCGATTGAAAAAGCCGAAACTTTTACCCGTTTTTTTAAAGAATTCGGCTTATTGCAAAAAGAAATAGCTAAGATTGCCGGAACGAGCCGCGAGGTTGTGGCCAACACAATGCGTTTATTGACTTTGCCCGAGAATGTCCAGCAAGCTATCAAGGAAGGCAAGATAGCTGAAGGACATGCCAGAGCTATTTTGATGGTAAAGAGTCCAGCCAAACAACAGCGGTTGATGGAAGAAACCATAAAAAATAATTATTCCGTGCGCCAAGTGGAAAGGCGCGCCCAGGAGATACAGGGGACGGGAGAGGGGCCCAAGAAAAGCATTTTTAAGCGGCCAAGAGCTGTTATCAGGGAAATGGAAGAAGAGGTCAAAAGCGTTTTAGGCATTGAAAACTTTCATATCAAAGAGAAAGATGCAAAATTGAGAATAACCATTACTTTCAGGTCTAGAAAAGAGATAGAAGATTGGCTGGCCACCATTGAAAAAAAATAGCAGAATCTTATATATAAAAAGAACGGGCATCGCCCGTTCTTTTTTTTGTTAAGTCCATTCGGAATGGAAAATTTTCTCTGGGGATTTATTTTTGAGTTTTTTGAGGTTTGGACAAGATAATTTGTGAACCGAAATCCCATCGTATTTAGTGAGGTAAGCCAAGGTATCGTCTCCGGGCTGGGGAGAACAGCATCTGGCAATTTTGAAAAGCAGGTCGGGCTGTCCGCCTATCAATAATTTTTTTTGAGCATCCGCCGGCCTGGAAGGGAATTTTATTTTCGGTAAAAATCTTTCAATGAAGGTATTTTCTTTAACTTCGGCATCTTCCAATGGCAAAAGAGAATTTCTTTTCAGAAATTTTCTGATTTGCGTTTTGGCAAAATTTGTTTTGACTATTCTTAACCAATCTTCGGACGGTTTTCTATTTTTATCCGTTGCTATTTCCACGACATCTCCGTTTTCCAGAGAGTTGGACAGCGCGCTCATTTTTCCATTTACTTTCGCCCCGATGCAGTGCGCGCCGACTTCGCCGTGGATGGCGTAAGCAAAGTCAATCGGGGTGGCTTTTTCCGGCAAATCAATAACATCGCCCCGGGGCGTAAAAATAAAAATCCTGTTGTTTAAGAAGTCAATCTTCAAAGATTCCAGATATTGTTCCGGAGCCAGGCCTTTTGATTTTTCCAGCCAGTCTTTCAGCTGTTTTATCCAAAGCATCTCTTTTTCCGGAGGAGCCGATATTTTTCTTTTGATGTAAGCCTTAAATCCTTTTTGTTCAGAATAATACCAATGGGCGGCGATGCCGAATTCGGCCTCGCTGTGCATTTGAGTTGTTCTTATCTGGAATTCGGTTATCTTGCCGTCCAGAGAAATTACGGTGGTGTGCAGGGATTTATAACCGTTCGGCTTCGGCAAAGCAATATAATCTTTCATTTTCCCCGGGATCGGATGCCAAATTTTGTGCAGCGCGCCCAAGACTCTGTAACAATCTTCCACACTATCAACGACTATTCTTAAGGCGGCCAGATCGTGGATTTTCTCCAGATCGTTGTCGTATTTTTTCAGTTTTTTATAGAGGCTGAAATAGCCTTTGGCCCGATAATTGATTTGAAAATTTTCAATTTTTTCTTTTTTTAACTCTTTTTCAATTATTGGTTTTATTTTTTCCAGATATTTTATTCTTTCTTCGTATTTGTCTTTAACTTTAGCCATTAAATTTTTATATTCATCAGGAAAAATGTAAGGGAAAGCCAAGTCTTCCAATTTGGTTTTAATGATTCCAACGCCGAGCCTGTTTGCCAGAGGAGCATAAATTTCGGCGCTTTCCATGGCAATCCTGCCCCTTTTTTCCAGCGGAAGGTATTCAAGTGTTTCAAGATTATGGATGCGGTCGCAGAATTTGATTAAGGCCACTCTTATATCTTTGGCCATGGCCAAGAAAAGTTTTCTCAAATTTTCAACCTGCCTTTCCGCGCCGCGGTATTTTATTTTTCCAAGCTTGGAAACTCCATCAACTAGAAAAGAGATTTCCGTTCCGAACTCTTTTTTGATGGCTGGAAGCTTGTATTCCGTATCGTCGGCGACATCGTGCAAAAGGCCGGCGGCAATGGTCGTTGAACTTAATTTCAAATCAGCCAGCAAGTTGGCTACGGCAAGAGGGTGGACGATATAATCTTCGCCCGAAGCCCTCTTTTGCCCCTGGTGGGCTTTTAAAGCGTAATCATAGGCTCGTCTAATAACCTCCAGATTGGCCTCGGGGTTATAGGACTTTATTCTGTTTAAAAGGCTTTCTATGTCCATTACTTTTTCCTTGACATATTTTGCTAAGCCTGTAAATTATATTTTTCTTGCAAAGAATTGAGCCTGGGTTTATGGGATAAAAAACAGCGTGGTTTATTCCGCTGTTTTTTGCTTTGCCTAGCCGTAGCCCCACAAGCGTGCAGGACAGAGGCGGGCTTTGCCTCGCTAGGTTCCTATTCTTTTTCTGTCTCCGTTTTTTCGGTTTCCGTAATAGCTTCCTCTCCTTCTTTTTTGTATTTGCATTCTTTATTGGAACATTTGATGCCTTTTTTGGTTTTGGTCAGGATAGATTTGCATTCCGGGCAGAATTCGTTGATCGGTTCGTCCCAGGCGGCGAAATCGCAATCAGGCCATTTGGAACAGCCGTAAAATGGTTTTCGGCGCTTGCTCATTTTTTTTATGATGTCGCCTTCGTTGCACTTCGGGCATTTGATGTGCAGGTTATTATCTTTTAAACTTTCCGTGTGTTTGCATTCGGGGAATTTGGAGCAGGCGTAGAATTTTCCGAACCGTCCCATTTTGATGATAATCGGACCGCCGCATTTTGGGCATATTTTATCAGTGGCAGATTCGGCCACTTCAGCTTTGGCCACTTCGTCATATTTGGCTTTGAGGTTTTCGGCAAAAGGGCCGTAGAATTCTTTTAAAACTTCCACCCATTTTTTTTCCGCTTCAGCGATTTTGTCCAAATCTTCTTCCATTTTGGCCGTGAATTTCATATCCACGATTTGGGGAAAGTGATTGACCATAATTTGGTTGACCATTTCTCCGATCTCTGTAGGCTTGAATCTTTTGCTTTCGTCTTTTTCTATGTAGTTGCGGGCTTGGATGGTGCTTAAGGTCGGAGCATAAGTTGAAGGGCGGCCGATGCCGTTTTCTTCAAGCGTTTTGATCAGACTGGCTTCGGTATAGCGGGCGGGCGGCTGGGTAAAATGCTGTTCCGGCTTGAGTTCAGCCAAATTAAGATCTTCGCCTTCGGTTAAAATCGGCAGCTGGGCTTCTTCAAATTTAAGAGGGTAAAGCTTTAAGAATCCATCAAATTTCAAAACTTGGCCGTTGGCTCGGAAAATATATTTGGAAGCATTAGCCGCGGCTTCAATATCAACGGCAGTGGCGTCAATTATCGCCTGGCTCATTTGGCTGGCAATAAAGCGGCGCCAGATTAAGCCGTAAAGTTTTAATTGGGAATTATTAAGCTTCGCTTCTTTTTCCAGCTCTTCGGGCGTTCGGTCCGGCGCGCTCGGCCTGATGGCTTCGTGCGCTTCCTGGACCAAGCCCTTGGCTTTAAATCGGCGGTATTCTCCGGCCCAATAATTTTGTCCGTATTGTTTGGTAATAAGATCTTTGGCCCCGGCCAAGGCGGTTTCGGATAAATTTAGCGAGTCGGTGCGGTGGTAGGTAATGTATCCGTTTTCGTAAAGCTGTTGGGCCAGGCTCATTGTCATTCTTGCGGGCAAATGGAATTTTTTCCAAGCTTCCTGCTGGATGGTTGAAGTGGTGAACGGCGGCAAAGGATTTTTTCTTGTTTCTTTCTTCTCAACAGAAAGCACTTTATATCCAGCACCTTTCAAGTCGTTTAATATTTCATCCGTTTCTTCTTTGCTTTTAATGTCCAATTTAGAAATTGCTTTACCATCTTTTTTAGCCAGAGAAGCGTCAAATTTATTTTCGTCCCCTGTTTTGAAAAGAGAGGCAATGATGCTCCAATATTCCTGCGGTACGAATTTTTTTATTTCCGCCTCCCTGTCGCAAACTAACCTGACAGCTACCGATTGGACCCGTCCGGCTGAAAGTCCTTTGGCAATCTTTTTCCAAAGGAAGGGGGATAGTTTATATCCCACAATCCTGTCCAAAATGCGGCGGGCTTGCTGGGCGTTCACCAAATTCATATCTATTTTGCGCGGATTTTTCATCGCTTCTTCAATAGCCGTTTTGGTGATCTCATGAAAAACCACTCTTTGATAAGAGTCTTCATTTTCCAGCCCTAAAGCTTTAGTTAGATGCCAAGCGATAGCTTCTCCTTCGCGGTCGGGATCGGTTGAAATAATAATTTCGTCAGCTTTTTTGACAGCTTTTTTCAGGATGTTCAGATTTTTTTTGGCCTTGGGAACGATCGTATATTGCGGTTCAAAATCTTTTTCAAGATCTATGCCGAATTTTCTTTGCGGCAAATCGCGGATGTGCCCGTAAGAAGACAGCGCCTCCCAGCCGGAGCCTAAAAATTTGGAAATGGTTTTAGCCTTGGTAGGACTTTCAACGATGATTAGCTTCATAAAATATAAATCTTGGTGACTGGGATATTATAGCCTGTGCGGTACAAAAATTCCAATAGTTTGTTAAAAATCCCAAACCCCAAGGTCCAATGCCCAAATAAATCCCAATTCCCAAAATCCCAAACGGAGTATTTGGTCATTGGAGCTTGGGGTTTGATTGGGCATTGGGATTTGGTCATTGGGGCTTTTCGTTCAGCGGCTAATTCCATAGCTGTTTCCTCCAAGGTCCGTTATCATTCCTTTCATTTCCATTAAAGAAATTGTTCTGGCTATTGTGGAGGCGTCAAGTTTTGTTTTCTCAATGATTTTTTCAATGTTCAAATTTTCTTCTTCAAGGATTTTCAAGATCAAAGATTCGTTCGGGTTGCCGCTTTTTAAAAAAAGGCTTTTATTTCCTTTGGGAATTTCCAAACCCAATCCATTTAAAACATCGTTGATGTTTTCCGTTAATTGCGCTCCGTTTTTTATCAGCAGATTGCAGCCTTGGGAATTGGCGGCTCGTATAGAGCCTGGTACGGCAAAAATTTTTTTGTTTTGTTGCTTGGCCCAATTCGCGGTAAGCAAAGCGCCGGATTTTATTTTAGCTTCAATAACCAGAACTCCAAGTGATAATCCGGCAACGATGCGGTTTCTTTGCGGGAAAGTGTAATTGGCCGGTTTTGTGCCAAGAGGATATTCTGAAATTATCGCTCCGCCGGTTTCTACGATCTTTTTTGCCAATTCTAAATTTTGTTTGGGATAAAAACTTTGATAGTCCAGGCCTCCGCCCAAAACAGCGATAGTCCTTTTCTCGGCTTGGACCGCGGCCTGGTGGGCAAAAGCGTCAATGCCTGTTGCCAAGCCAGAAACTACGGTTAGATTGTTTTGAGCCGCAGCCTTGGCCAGCTCCAAAGTATTTTCTTTGCCATAGGCCGAACAGATGCGCGAGCCCACGACAGCCAAGCAATTTTCCTCGGCAACCATGCGTCCGATGTAATATAAAAGCTTGGGAGGAGACTTGATGAGTTTGAGCTGGGCTGGATAGTTACAGTCGCTTAAAGAGATAGTTTTTATGTCTTGGTCGGAGAACATTTAAGCGTAAATTAAATCCCAAACCCCAATGCCCAATGACCAACCAAGCCCCAAATCCCAAAACGAAAAAATTGGTCATTGGGGTTTATGATTTGGTTGGGCATTAGGATTTGGTCATTGGGGCTTTTCGTTATATTTATTCATCGCCGCATCCGCTCCATTCTCAATAATGGTTTTTACTGCTTCCGCGGCTTTATCAAGAATTTTGGTTAGTATTTTTTCTTCTTCGGCTGTGAAATTTTTTAGCACGAAATTTTTCAGACCGGATCTTTTCTTCTCGTCTTGCAATTGGGCCGGCGCTATGCCGATCCTGATCCTGGCGAAATCCTGGGTTTTTAATTCTTGTATAATTGAACCAACGCCCTTGTGTCCGCCCGGACCGTGGTTTTTTGATATTTTCAGAGACCCTATTAATAGGTCGGCGTCATCGTGGATGACAATTAAATTTTCCGGTTTCAATTTGAAGTTTTTTATCGCGGCTTTTACGGCAATGCCCGAAACATTCATGAAAGTCTGGGGCTTCAAAGCTATTATTTTTTCCTGGCCTAAAAAGCCTTCGCTGGCCAGCGCGTTATATTTTTTTGATAAATTAAATTCAGCCAGCCCGTTTGCCTTGGCCAGAATATCCAAAACGCGAAAGCCTATATTATGGCGCGTTTTTTCCAAATTTTGCCCGGGATTACCGAGACCAACAACTATAAACATAGTAGTGAGTTCTTGATTTCAAATTTTTAGTTAACTAATGCCTGCCGGTAGGCAGAAAATCCCAAACCCCAATGTCCAATGCCCAACCAAGCCCCAAATCCCAAAATCTTAAAACGAAATATTTGGTCATTAGGATTTAGGATTTTATTGGGCATTGTGATTTGGTCATTGGGGCTTTTCAGCCTAAATAAGTCCAAATAATTTCAAGTAAGGATAGCTTAAAACTATCATATCACTTCCCTTGCCAAAGCGGAAAAATTGCCGTATTATACAACCATTATGGACACACAAATTAAAACTTTTTCTTTCTTTTTATTGGATGTTTTTAAAATAGTAGTTATTGCTTTGGCGATTGTTTTGCCGATCCGTTATTTTTTATTTCAGCCTTTTGTCGTGAAGGGCGCTTCAATGGAGCCGAATTACCATACCGGAGATTATCTGATCGTTGATGAAATTTCTTATAGATTTCATACGCCGGAAAGAGGGGATGTGATAGTTTTTAAATATCCTTACAATCCCGCCGACCGCTATATCAAGCGCGTTATCGGACTGCCAGGCGAAACCGTGGAAATTAAAGATGGCCAAATTTATGTTTCCGAAAATGGTAAGGTTTCAATCCTCAACGAGTCTGGCTATCTTTCCGATGATTTTATCAAAACCTGGAAAAATTTAGACAATACTTCTCCTGTAACTTTGAAAGAGGGCCAATATTTTGTTTTGGGCGATAATCGTAATGCTTCTTCTGATTCCCGCCGCTGGGGAATTCTGCCCGAGCAAAACATCATCGGCCGGTCGGCTTTACAGGTTTCTTTGCCGGAGTTTTTGGGCGGATTAGTCGCTCCCAGCTATTAATTTTTGATTCTTAATCGGCCGTAATTCGTAAGCGCTTTAGCCAATATATTATATATGGAGAAAAACAAATTTCAGAACCCTTCGGGAATGCACGATATTTTGCCTCAAGACGAATTTTATTACCAGAAAATATACAATACCGGCCAAAAGATACTTGATTTTTACGGATTTGAAAAAATTGATACTCCGATTTTGGAGATGGCTGATCTTTTTTCGCGAGGCGTAGGCGAGGCGACCGAAGTAGTGGAAAAACAAATGTACACTTTGCGCACCAAAGGCAAAGATCTTTTGGCTTTAAGGCCAGAAGGTACTGCGCCGATTATGAGAGCTTACCTCCAGCACGGCATGCATACTTGGCTCCAGCCGGTAAAACTTTGGTATTTCGGTCCTTTTTTTCGTCACGAAAGGCCGCAAGCTGGCCGTTATAGGCAGTTTAATCAGTTTGGCGTGGAGTTCTTGGGAGAGAAGAGTCCGATTGCCGATGCTCAGATTATCTTGATTTTAACCGCGATTTTGGAAGATTTGGGCTTTAAGAATTTGGTTGTTAAAATAAACTCAATAGGAGATTCCAATTGTCGTCCGGTCTACAAAAAAATATTACTAAGTTTTTTGAAAAATAAAAAAAGCGAATTGTGTTCCGATTGCCAGGAAAGGATTAAAACAAATCCTTTAAGAATTCTTGACTGCAAAAACGCAAAGTGCCGCCAGATTTTGGCCGAAGCTCCGCAAACAATCAACTATCTCTGCCCGGAATGCCATCAGCATTTTAAAGAGGTTTTGGAGATCTTAGACGAGATAAAAGTCAGTTATACTTTGGATTCTCATTTGGTCAGAGGTTTTGATTATTACACCAACACGGTTTTTGAGGTGGAATTGGCCCCGGTAAAAAAAGAAGTCGCGGAGAAAAAAGAAGAAGAAATTATCGCAGAAGGCGCAGTGCCAGTTGAAGCTCCAAAAGTTGAAGAAAAAGAGGAATTACAGTTGGGGTCCTTGGCAGGAGGAGGCCGTTATGATAAACTAGCAAAATCATTAGGAGGAGGGGATATTCCGGCTTGCGGCTGGGGAATCGGAGTTGAAAGGGTGGTTGAAGCTATGAAAGCGAGAAAGATGAAGCCGAACGAGCCGGTCGTGCAAGTATTTTTAGCCCAAATAGGAATTTTAGCGAAAAGAAAAACATTGAGGCTTTTGGAAGATTTCCGCAAAGAGAGGATCAGAGTGGCCGAATCGCTCGGCCGGGATTCTTTAAAAAATCAATTGGCTCGCGCTGACAGATTAGGCGCCAAATACACTTTGATTTTAGGGCAGAAAGAGGCTTTGGACGGAGAAATAATCATCCGCAATATGGAAAACGGCCAGCAAACCACTGTTGATCAAAAGGATATAATAAAAGAAGTTAAGAAAAGATTGCAGCAAGAAAATAAATAACAACAAAAAATATGAGCATTAAAGTCCAAAGACAAAAGCAGGAAAGTTCTCAATCTTTGATCTACCGCTTTAATCAAGCCGTTCAAAGAAGCGGAGTTTTGGTTGAGGTCAGAAAAAGAAAATTTGCGGTCAGAACAAAAAGCGAGAATCTGCAGAAAAGGGCGGCCGTGATACGCGAGGCTAAAAAGAAAGAGTATCAATTGCTGAAAAGGCAGGGGAAGCTCGTCAAAAAGCCCAGAAGAAGATAATCCTTTAGCTTTTAATAAGTTAATTTACAGAGTCCGTACGCTTCTTTAGAGGTTTGCGGCTCTTTTTGTAATATGATGCTGGAAAAAATAAAAAGCGAATTGGTTGCCGCTCAAAAAGAGAAAAACGAGAGTAAGGTTTCTACTTTAAGGATGTTGGTTTCGGCCATAAACAATAAAAGCATAAATAAAAGAGCTTTAGCCGCAGGCAAGGAGTCGAATTTATCCGAGGAAGAGCTGGTCAAGAAAAGCGAGCTGGGCGATCAGGAGATAGTTGATGTGATTTTTTCTGAAGCTAAAAAACGGAAAGAAGCGGCTTTTGAATATGAAAGAGGCAATCGTCCCGAGCTGGCCCAAAAGGAAAAAGCGGAGCTGGAAATATTATCAGCTTATCTGCCGGTCCAGATGGGCGAAGACGAGATCAGAAAATTGGTTGCTGATGCCATTGCCAAAACCGGAGCCAAAGACGCCAAAGATATGGGCAAGCTGATGGGCGCGCTGATGCCGGCCACCAAGGGCAAAGCTGACGGAAACTTGGTGAGCAAGATCGTGAAAGAACTTTTGGCAGGAAAATAAAAAAGGCAGGCAGACAAAATTTTGGAAAAGCCTGGGCGGATTGCCCGGCTTTTTTGCGTGTGAAAGAGGAATTAATCGTGGTTGTAGACCACGGTTCCTGGATTATCTTTTGAGGAAAATAAAGAGATTTTGTCTAAGGCAAGAACCGGTTTGGTTTTTTCAAAGATAAAGGCGGCGTCGCCTTGAGTGGCATTGGTACAGCCTGCGCTTGCGGCGTTCCGAATTTGTCGCCCCAATAGGCGCCGTGCACGGCATAAGAGCCATTGTAATACATCACGGACGGGACATTTTTAAGATCGTATTTTTGCTTGACCAGCGGCGGCCCTCCTTTCATTGTCGTTTTTCTTAATTTGTACCAAACTCTGAAGGTGCCGGTAGGGGTGGGATTTTCTTCTCTGCCCGTGGCTATATAGGTGACAAGCGCCGGTTTGTCGTAATCGAAAAGAGTGAGTATTTTTTTAGTGATGTCAACATCTATCCAGTAATCCCCTTTTTGTACTTCTTCAGGGATCGCCAATTTTTTAGGCGGTTGCGGCTGGGGCATAGGGGTGACAAACTCGGAGAAGACATAAGAGTGCGGGTACTTTCCGCCGTCTATTTCATACCAAGTATTCGTATCGTTGACCTCTTGTCCGGCGACTTCATTCAGGACCTTAACCCTGTTGGCCGAAGAGAATGATCCGACTTGCGTTGAGGAAGCAGTAGGCTCCTGCCTGACCGCTATATTATCGGTATTGATCTGTCCCCACCAGCCAAGATATTTAAAACGGTCTTTGCCCAAAGTTGCTTCAACTGGAATTTGGCCCGCAAAAGACCAGCTGGTAATACTGGTTCGGTTTTGGTTGTCTGTGACAATAGCCTTTAGCTGGTATTCTTTGTCTTTTTCTATTTTAGTTTTGAATTCAAAAAGATATTGGTTCAACGAACCGGAAACGGCCGCAGCCGTTAAATTCACGGGATTATTTTGGAAAAGCACGATAACTTTTTTTAGCGGGTTTTTCAGCTCCGCTTTAAAGCTGATTTTTTTAAAGCTTGGAGAAACGGCCGAGTTGTCAGCTGGTTTTTGCTCCGTGATTGTGGGATAGTTTTGGCCCCCTGCTTTTAAAAAGATTATAACAACTGATTTTTTTTTAATGATTTCTACGGGAAGATAAGCGTTTTTCCTTTCTATCTCAACCGCAAGGTCCGAGCCCTCAAGATTGTAATCCAAATTGCTAAGCAGGGGATTATTAACGATTTCATCGTAGTTGAAGTTGTCTTTGATTAGTCCGACATTATGAAAAATGATTTTTGTTTTTCCTTGTTCCGGAAACTCTTGGATTTCATATTGCGGCGTTTTATTTTTGGCTTTATTGCCGGGAGTGAAATTGAATTTTATTTCCGTTCCAATCCCCTCGTGGCAGCTGCAAGAAACAGGGGAAACGGCGTAAGAATTGGCGTATTCGGGGGCGGTTGCCCGGCTTAATTCTAAATAAAATAAAAAGCTGGCGATAATGGTTAGAAATATAATAAAAATTGAGGAAATTTTGATCATTTTGAGTCAATTTAGCCTTATCATAAATTTAAAATTGTCTCAATGTTTTTATGGGATTTTGCATATGGCGATTTTTTAGTATAATGAAAATATGGATCAAAGACTTTCTGAATATATAAGCCAGGCTAAGGCTGGCGGCATGACCGGAAACCAGATCAAGAATGAGTTGGTCAAGGCTGGCTGGCTGGCCTTGGAAGTGGAAGCGGCTTTGGCAAAAAGTAGTTCTATCCATCCAGATCGTGTAAAAAGTAAATTGTCTATTTTTTTGAAAAAATTTTTTATCGTTTTTTTTATTCTTTCAATGCTGGGAGGGGCAGCTTACGGTTTTTGGTATCTTGACCAAAAGATAAATAGAGAAAGACCTAATGTTTCTTTTGAAGATCAGACTACAACCGATTCTCAAGGATCTTCAGCGTCTTCAAGCCAGCAAAACAGCTTGCTTGAAGATTCCGCCGTTTCTTCCATTTCAACCAGTACGAAGCTGGTGGCAATACCGGCAGAGTATCAGCTGAAAGAAGCGCATTTCAGTTCTGACGGCAAAAAAGTTCTTTGGGTCGCGGATAAAGGCGGACAGGAATTTATCTTGCTTAACGAGTTGAGAAGCGAAGGATATGATGCTGTTAGTAATTGCCAATTTAACAATAGCGGCAGCCATTTTTCCTGCGTTGCAACGAAAGATAAAAAGAAAATAGTGATTTTTGACACTAATCCCGGCAAGCAATATGATTCTTTAATTAAAGAGCCGTTTTTCAGTGCTGACGGCGAAGGATTGATTTACGCGGCAACGCTTGGGGCAAATAAATTTCTTGTTCTTGACGGCGAAGAGTCGCCTATCCCTTACGATTCTATAGGAGAGCTGGTAATTTCTCCCGACTTTAGCCGCCTTGCCTATATCGGAACCAGGGGCAAGGATAAGTTTTTAGTAATAAACGGCGAAGAAAAGAAAATAGAAGGGATTCCTTATTCCGATCCTGTTTTTATCAGCAACAATAAAATCGGTTACGGTGTCAGATTGGATAACGATCTTTTATGGAAGGAGATAGAAGTGAAATAGTATTCTCCTTATCGTTTTTTTTAACTGAATTGTTTTTATTTCGCAAGCAGGAAATTTATTAAAAATACGGAAATCAACGGTAATAGCTAGATAGGTTGAAAAGACTGTCAAAGGTAATCTTTTGGGAAGACGGAAGGAGTAATCGTCGTTGCGAATAGATAAAGTAGTTATGTGCAGTTGGCGCCCGACGCCCTCTTTATCGGGCCAAGCGGGCTTCCCAAATTTTTAAATCTATGGATAAAAGAAAAACCATTAAGAAGTTGAAAATTAGGCGGAAGCACCAAAGAAGGTTAAATTATCGTTTTACATCTTTTCTTAATTGGGTTATAATATAAAAATATAATATGAACAAATCAAACACTAAAAAACATGGCTTAGCCAGGATTTTCGTATTTCCTGAAAAAGGCAAATATACTGCTGTTTGTTTGGATTTGGATATTGTTGAAGAGGCGGCAACGAAAGAAGATGTTTTGGCTCAAATTACTGAAGCAGTAGCTGGCTATGTAGAAAATGCAATAAAGAATAATCTGGACGATGAAGTATTAAATAGGCCAGCCCCTAAAGAATATTGGGATCTCTTTGAAAAATATTTAAAGTGGATTAGCTCTAGGAAAGAAGAAATAAAGGTGCCTAATAGCGTTAAAAATTCTTCTTTTTGCTTAAAAGATTGGCCTAATTTTACAACTCCTTGTTTTAATTAATTATGGTAAGATTAAAAAATTGGCCAGCTAAAGAGCTTAAAGAATTTTTAGAGGATTATCATTTTACGGAAGGGAACATCAAAGGTTCTCATCATTATATGAATGGCAAGATAAGCGGGGAAACTAGAGTTGTTCAAGTTATTTTTAGCTCTAAAGAAAGGGAAAGCCAGTCCAATAAGACGATGAAAATAGCAGTTAGGCATTCCGGCATTCCTCAAGAATATTTTGAGGAATGGAAGTTGAAAGGCGTTGTTCATAACGAAATAATCACAAATTAAAAAACCGCAATAATAGATAGTTGCGGTTTTTTGTTATTTTTGACCAGTCGGACAGTGGAAAAACTGGCTGATTGCCCTAAATTTCGCTATTTGCTAAACTACCTATTAGTTTATGGTTGAATTTAACAATTTGACTTCGTTTGAAATTGACGAGGCATATTTGCGCAAAATTGCTGAAGATGTTTTGAGGGCGGAGAAAGCCTGCGAAACCTGTGAATTGTCGGTTGTTTTTGTCGGTCCTGAAAAAATGCAAGAGTTGAATCGGGATCGCCGGGGAAAAGATAACGCGACCGATGTGCTTTCGTTTGAATATTGCAAAGATTTGGAAATGAAGGGGGAAATGGAAATAGAGCCCTTGGGCGAAGTGGTAATCTGTCCGAACTTCGTTGAAGATCAAGCTAAGCAGAACGAGAATACTTTCCAAAAAGAATTATCTTTTGTTTTAATACACGGTATTCTGCATTTACTGGGTTACGACCACGAAACAAACGAAGCAGATGCGGCCAGAATGTGCGAAAAAGAAAAATGTTACCTTGAAAAATTATAAAATCCAAAGAAAATAGGTTTTGAATTTTAGATTTATTTAGAAATTATAAATTAGATATTAGAAATTATATTTTTTATGTCCAAATCCCCGATCATCACAGGCTTGGATATCGGCAGCGACACGATTAAAATTCTTTCGGTTCGGGAGAATCCTAAAACCGAAGAGTTGGAAGTTGTATTTTTTGATAAAATAAATTCCGCCGGCGTTCAAAAGGGGCGTGTGGGAAGCCCGAAAGAAGTGGCTGAGAAAATTTCCAGGATATTGGAAAAAATTCCAAAAAATCAAGATCGGATAGAGCATGTTTTTGCCAATATCAATGGTTCTAAAATTCAAATCGTTCCTAACCGCGGATTGATTTCTGTCTCTAGGGCCGACCAAAAAATTTGTCAGGAGGATATAGATCGTATCTTGGAGGAGACCCAGAATATCAATCTTCCTTCAAATCGCGAGGTTTTTGATATTTTTCCAAAGTCGTGGATATTGGACGGAGAGTCTGAATTGAAAAAACCGTTGGGACTTCAGGGCGTCAGGCTTGAGCTTGAAGCCTTCTTGCTTTCCATTTTCGCTTTGGATGTTGAAAATATAATAGAGGCGGCTACAGAAGCCGGACTGGAGGTGGAGAATGTTTTGCCGTCTCCGCTTGCCGCTTCCAACGCGGTTTTGGACCGCCGCCAAAAAGAATTGGGGGTGGCTGTTTTGGATATCGGGGCCTGCACTTCCGGCTTGACCGTTTACGAAGAAGGAAATTTAATGGATTTGGCTATTTTCCCGGTTGGTTCGGCCAATATTACCAATGATATTGCCATCGGCTTGAAAACAGAGATTGATATTGCCGAAAGGATAAAAAGGGAATTCAGCTCTTGCGGCGATGAGAAAAAAACTAAAAAAAATAAAATAGAAATAGGTTCAAAATCGGTTTCCGTAAATATCAAGGGTTATAAGAAAAGCGATTTGGAAAAAGAAGAAGTTAAAAAAAATTATCTTGATTTTTCGCAGAAACAGGTAAAGAAAATAATTGAGGCCAGAGTTGATGAAATTTTTGAGCTGGCGCAAAAAGAATTAAAAAAAATAGGCCGCCAGGAGCTTTTGCCAGCCGGTATTGTTTTGACCGGAGGGGGCGTTAAATTACCCGGAATAGTTGATGTTTCTAAAAAGATATTAAAGCTTCCTTCCCGCATCGGGTATGCCCAGGGATTTGTCGGACTGGATAAAGACTGTTCTTTGGCTACGGTTTGCGGCCTGATAATTGAAAGCAGGAAAGGAGAGCCTTCTAGAAATCAGTTTTTTTCAGGACCGAAAGGCGGCGGACCGTTGGATAGGATAAAAAAAGTGTTCAAAGCTTTTATTCCTTAAATTTTTTGTTAGTGTATCGATAAATTACCAAAAAGGCGGACAAGCCTTTTTTGATAGAGATAATAATTTTGATCAAGAAAGAAATGAATATGGAATTTTCAGGAGCAAAAATAAAAGTGGTTGGAGTCGGCGGTTCCGGATCTAATACTGTTGACCGCATAATGAAAGCCGGCATTGAGAATATAGATCTGATTGCCTTGAATACCGATGCCCAGGATTTGGATAAAAAGAACGCTCATAAAAAAATAAGAATAGGAAAGAAACTTACCTTGGGATTGGGAGCGGGAATGAATCCTCAAATCGGGAAATTGGCTGCCAGGGAAGCGGCTTTGGAAATTGCCGCGGCGCTTAAAGATTCAGACCTTATTTTTTTAGCTGCCGGCTTAGGAGGAGGAACCGGTTCCGGTGCGGCTCCGGTAGTGGCCGAGATCGCCAAGAAGACCGGAGCAATCGTAGTAGGCGTTGTAACTTTGCCTTTTGCTTTTGAAGGAAGGCAAAGGAAAAATGTTGCTTTGGCGGCCTTGAAAGAGCTTCGCAGCAAAGTTGATACGCTGATCGTTATCCGCAACGATAAGCTTTCAAAAATCGTGCCCTTGGATTTTTCAGTGGAAGCAGCCTTTTCTAAATGCGATGATATTTTAAAAGAGGCGATTGCCAGCATTGTTGGGATAGTCCTTAATCCGGGAATTTTAAATCTTGACTTCGCAGACATTAAGCAAATTTTAAGCCAGGGAGGTATGGCATTTTTTGGTTCCGGTATTGCTGAAGGCAAAGAGCGCGCGAGATTGGCTTTGGAGCAGGCAATTTCTTCGCCGATCGTTGTTTTCCCTTTGGATAAAGCCAAGGGCGTGATGTTTAATGCGGCTTCCAATGGAGATTTTTCAATAAGTGAAGTGTCAAAGATCGGAGAATTTTTAAAAAAGGAAATTCCCGGCGGAGCGAAAGTTGTTTTTGGCGCGTCAGTGGACAAAAATTTGAAGAAAGGACAGTTGAAAGTAACCGTGATCGCTTGCGGGTCCGAGGCATCATAGCCATAAAACCTTTTTTAACTTTGTCAAAATTGACAGGGTATTTTTACAGAAGCTATAATAGAAATCCAACTTAAATTTTTAATAAAAATCCGTTTTAAAAACAGCGGGAAGCGGTCTTAAAAAGATAAAAAATCTAAATCAACCAAAATGGAAACCAAAATGGAAGCCAAAATTGAAAAAGTGCAGAGAAGAGACGGCAAAATTGTCGCTTTTGATCCGCAAAAGATCCAAAAAGCTGTTTTTAAAGCCTTGACTGCCAGCGGAGAAGCTGACGGTGAAAAAAGCGAAGAATTGGCTGATAAAATTGTAGGAATTTTGAACCGCAGGTTTAAAAAAGGGGAAGTTCCGCAGATTGAACAAATTCAAGATGTAGTTGAAGAGGCTTTGATTTTGGAAGGCTTGGTCAAGACGGCTAAAGGATACATTCTTTACCGCCAGCAGCGCCGCGATTTGCGCGACAATGTCCAGATTTTTGAAGAAGCGGTTGACCGCTTGGATCAATATTTGGATAAATTGGATTGGGAAGTAAAGGAAAACGCCAATATGGCTTTTTCTTTGCAGGGATTGAATCACTACGGCGTTTCCTATTTGGTCAAAAAATACTGGCTTAAAAAAATCTATCCAAAAGAGATTCAAGAAGCAAATGAAAACGGCGATTTCCATATCCACAATTTAGACACCCTAGCCACTTATTGCTGCGGCTGGGACCTTTACGATATTTTACAGAAAGGTTTTGCCGGCGTCCCCGGCAAAGTTGAAACCAAGCCAGCTAAGCATTTTCGGGCGGCTTTGGGACAGCTGGTTAATTTTTTTTATACCTTACAGGGAGAGAGCGCCGGAGCGCAGGCGGTTTCTAATTTTGATACTTTGCTGGCGCCGTTTATCCGGTACGATAATCTTAATTATCAGCAAGTTAAACAAGCTTTGCAGGAGTTTTTATTTAATATGGCCATTCCGACCAGGGTCGGTTTCCAGTGCCCTTTTACAAATATCACTTTGGATTTAAGGCCGTCTTCTGTCTATGCCAACCAGCCAGTCTTGATCGGCGGCGAGCCGCAAGACGAAAACTATAGTGATTTTGCCGAAGAAATGAAAGTTTTGAATAAAGCTTTTTTTGAAGCCATGCTGGAGGGCGACCGCCAAGGCAGGCCTTTCCATTTTCCGATTCCAACCATTAATATTACCAAAGATTTTCCATGGGATGAGCCGGCTTTTGATGGAATTTTTAAAGCCTCGGCCAAATACGGCACCAATTATTTCGCTAATTATATTAATTCCGATATGAATCCGGAAGATGTCCGCTCAATGTGCTGCCGTTTGAGATTGAATTTGAAAGAACTTTATAACCGCGGAGGCGGAGGGCTATTCGGTTCCGGCAGCAAGACGGGAAGCATAGGCGTAGTTACGATCAATCTGCCGCGCATCGCTTATACCGCCAAAACCAAAAAAGAATTTTTTGAACGATTGGCAAAATTAATCCAGCTTGGCAAAGAGTCTTTGGAAATCAAAAGAAAAACAGTTGAGCATTTTATTGAAAAAGGGCTTTATCCTTATAGCAAGTTTTATTTAGACGGGGTTAAAAAGGCCCGCGGCGCTTATTTTGGCAATCATTTTTCAACCATCGGTATTAGCGGCATGAACGAAGCGGCTTTGAACTTTATCGGCGAAGACATAACGACCAAAAAAGGCCATAATTTTGCTTTGGAAATAATGGATTTTATGAGGGAAGAATTGGTTAAGATTCAAACCGAAACCGGCAACATCTATAATTTGGAAGCTACTCCGGCCGAATCCACTTCTTACCGCTTGGCCCAAAAAGACAGGGAAAAATATCCGGATATTCTTTGCGCCGGAACCAAAAAAGTCCCTTATTATACTAACAGTTCGCAGCTGCCGGTAAATTATACCAATGATATTTTTGAAGCTTTGAAAATGCAGGATGACTTGCAGTGCAAATACAACGGCGGGACCGTAATGCATTTATTCTTAGGGGAACAGATTTCCGATATCCAAACAGTCAAAGCTTTGATCAAAAAAGTTTTTGAAAATTTCAAACTTCCCTATATCACTTTTTCCCCTACTTTTTCAATTTGTCCAACGCACGGTTATCTTGAAGGGGAGCATTTTGAGTGTCCGAAATGTACTATCAACCAGCCTTGCGAGGTTTATTCCAGAATTGTAGGCTACTACCGTCCGGTAGGGCAATGGAATAACGGCAAGCAAGAGGAATTTCGCCAAAGAAAAGTTTTTAAATTGCCGAAAATTTCCGCGAGTAAATAGCCGGTTTAATTTTATAAAAACCATGCAAATAGGCGGTATTCAAAAACTGACTTTGATTGATTTTCCGGGAAAGATCGCTTGCACTGTTTTTTTGGCCGGCTGCAATTTTTATTGTCCTTGGTGCCATTCCCGCGAGTTGGTAATGCCCAAGGAGATTAAAAAATTGCCCAAGGTCTCGGAAAAAGATTTTTTAGATTTTTTGGAAGAAAGAAGGGGACTGCTTGAGGGAGTGGCTATCTGCGGCGGAGAGCCGACGCTGAATAAAGAGCTCCCTTCTTTTTGCCAGAAAATAAAAACGCTTGGATTCAGCGTCAAACTTGATACTAACGGCTCCAATCCGGTGATGTTAAACGAATTAATCAGCAATGGGCTGGTGGATTATGTGGCCATGGATGTTAAATTGCCCTTTGAGCGGTATGTTGAAGTTTGCAATACCGAAGATAAGGCCTTTGATGTGCAGCAGAGCATCAATATTTTAAAAACGGGTAAAGCGGACTATGAGTTTCGCACTACGGTCGTTCCCGGTGTGCACTTCAGGGATGATATTTTAAAGATTGCGCGCTGGATATCGCCGGCCAAGAAATATTATTTGCAGAATTTTCGGCCGGAAAAGACGATCGATCCGGAGTTCGAAAAATTTACGCCATACCCGATGGAATTTTTAACAGAGGTCCAGCAAGCTATCGCTCCCTTTTTTGAAGTTTGCCAAGTGCGATCCCTTTGAATCAAAAAAGCAAAATCAAAAAATTCAATATCGAATTTTCAATTTTTTGATACACGATGTTACCGCTTTACGATGAGTCTCACTTTAAAAACAGGACGGCTTGGGCTGTTCCGCTTTTAATCGTTTTAAATACGGTTATTTTTTTTATTTCCTTGCCGGACTTGGGAGGGTTTATTGGTTCGTACGGATTGGTGCCGCAAGCTTTTTTATCCGGCCAGAATAATTTTGCGGCCATTGCCTACCTTTTTTTACATGCCAGTTTTTTGCATCTTTTGGGCAATATGTGGTTTCTATGGATCTTTGGACCAAATGTTGAAAGAAGATTGGGCGGTTTTAAATTTCTGGTTTTTTATTTAATATGCGGACTGGGATCAGCTTTGCTATATTCTTTGGCCGCGGTAAATAAAGAGATTCCTGTTATCGGCGCTTCGGGCGCGGTTGGCGGAATATTGGGGGCGTATTTGGTCTTTTTCCCTCGCAATAAAATAAAAAGCGTGGTCCCTCTGATTTTGATCTGGACCATAATATCAGTGCCGGCCGCTTTTTTTATTCTAATCTGGTTTGTTTTGCAATTCGTCTCTCTGGTTTTCGGTTCCAATGATGTGGTGGCTTATTGGGGCCATATCGGCGGATTCATGACCGGATTTTTTCTAGCCAAACTTTTAAAGCGTTTTTAGAAAATTAAAAATCTGCACAGGTGTCACCTGTGCAGATTGAATTTGTGGACAGCCCGGTTTGGATTTCTCCGTATTTTTTCATATAATTAAACTAATATGAACCTTTTCAAGCTTTTCATCTTTCCCGTCAATCTCGGGCGGAAGCCAAAAACCAGGCATAGAACCTTTAATGCTTTCACCCTCATAGAGCTTCTTGTTGTCATCGCCATTATTGCCATCCTCGCCGCCATTATTTTGGTTTTCACTCAAGGCCCTCAAGCCTCTGCCCGTGATTCCCGTCGTGTAAGCGATCTCTCCCAAATCAAGACAAGTCTGCAGGCTTACTATCTGGCCAATAACAGCTATCCATCCACCGGC
>CAIMDX010000018.1 GCA_903839905.1 uncultured bacterium | reverse complement strand
TGATTGCTGTCAGCTCCATAAAACGGCTTCTCAATATTTCCCCCAATTTTTGATATTCGTTTTCAAGAATTATAAAATTACGGCCGTCAATCCAATTCTGTTCTTTAGCAAGCTGAAAAAACGATTTTAAATTATCTAAACAAACCAGGTTATTCTTCAAAGCATCAATTTTTTCAACTTGGGAAAGCAAGCTGGAAGATTGTTCAGAAATAGACAAAGATGAAAAAACTTTCAAAGCCCTGTGGCGCAAAGCAAACTTTAAGGGCTCTTTTTTGGGTAAAAGAGCTGTTACACGATATAACGCCAAAGTAAGCTTGAAGATATCAGCTTTGGTCATATTGTCGCAAGCCGGCCAGCCGAAAAAACGGCTGTCAAACTTGTAAATTGTATTATAACCCAAATTCATCATTTTGCCTAGCTCTAGCAACAAAACTCCGCTCTGCGAGCTTAAAAATTTTTAGGATTTATTGGTTAACAGCTTGACTCCGATTCCGGCGATCTGGCCGCCGGCAAAAACCAGAAAAGAAGCAAAGGCTATCCAGCAGGTCATATTCAAAAGCTGAAAAACCGATTCTGCTGGAAAAAGCTTAGAAATATTTTCCGCTGCCAGCTGTTGCGCCTGGCTTTGTAAAAAAACTTGGGCTTCTGTCGTATCTTTGGGAAGGACAACCACTGTTTTCTCCTGTTGAGCGTCTTTTTGGATCTCTTCAGCTGCTACTGGCTTAAAAACCTGCGGAAAACTTTTTTGGCCAGTGAAAAAATCATAAGAAGAAAAAATAGCCCAACCAATTACGGACAAGCCGATAATCACAATTAACCAAGCGAATAGCTTACCAAAGTTAAAGTTCATATTTAAAAAATAAGTTCTTGAAAGATTATAAATATAATCCTCTGTCAGCGGATATAAAATCTTAATGTCAAATCAATTTCAAAATCCAAAACTCAAAAACGGTTTAGCCTGCCTGCCGGTAGGCAGGGATTTTGAGCTTGGGATTTGATTTGACATTTGAGCTTTGAAATTTGGATTTAAAAAATTACAGTCCTGCGAAGCTTTTTATCTTTGTTATCGGCAAAACAATCACAGAATTGTTGTATATATATGAAAGACCGAGGACGCTTCCTTTGATGTCAAAAACCGGGGCGCCCAAAACCGCTTCGGTTTCCCTGATGCTGGTTTGGACGGTAAATTCGCTGTCAAAAGATTTGGCAATCCCTTCATTGGCCATAAAATTAGGGGCAAAAGTTTTAGCGTCAAAGATCTGGCCGGCCAAGAAAACTCTTTCTCCGATCTTAAGCTGGTCAAGCATAAAAAAACCGGCTGCAGACAAGCCGTTTTTTTCTATCTTGATCAAAGCTAAGTTTTGTTTCAAATCGCGCTTTAGAATCTGGCCATTAATCAGCTGGCTGTCCACAAAAAAAGAAGTCTTGCCGCTGGCCGGAACCAATTCGGCCAAAGTTACAGCCAAGCCGTCGGAAGTCAGAATCAAGCCGGACCCAGTGATAACTTTTTTATCGGCCCCGATCGTTTTTATCCCAACCACCGAACTTTTAACTTTTTGGATTACTTCTTTCAAAGCGTCGTTTTCCTGAATATAGTACTTTTCTTCTTTGGTCACAAAATAATTCGGAGCTGATTCGGAAACGGTATAAAAATTCGGTAAAAATTTTTGCGCCAAAAATCCGCCTAAACCGCCGGCTAAAATTACCAGCAAAAAATAGATAAATTGTTTAATTTGCATAGCAGTCTATTTTTCCGCAAAAGCCGGAGATTTGGCCGGAGCGGCCTCAACAAAAACTATTTTACCGTCCTTTTCATCAATCATTGCCCTTTCTCCTTCTTTTATTTGCGAAATAACTATTTTAAGCGCCAGCGGATCCAATATTTCCCTTTGAATAACGCGCTTCAACGGCCGGGCGCCGAGCATCGGATCAAATCCGATCTTCGCCAAAAGATCTTTGGCTTTTTCGGAAACATTAATATTGATCTTCTTTTTCTTCAAACGGTCTCTAACCTTTTCCAATTCAAGATCAACGATCTTTTTGATCTCGGCCGCGCCCAAATAATCAAAGATCACAATCTCGTCAACGCGGTTCAAAAACTCGGGCTTGAATTTCTCGCGCAAGGCAGACATTACTTTTTCTTTCAAATCTTTTTTCTGGCTGACCTTTTCTTCACCGTTAGCCACAAATCCCAAAGTGGATTCGCGGGCGATTACATCCGAACCGACATTGGAAGTCATGATCAAAATCGTGTTGCGGAAAGAAGTTACCCTGCCCTTGGAATCGGTCAAGCGGCCGTCTTCCAAAACCTGCAATAAAATATTAAAAATTTCGGGATTGGCTTTTTCAATTTCGTCCAGCAAAACCACGCTGTATGGCCGGCGCCTCACCTTTTCAGTCAACTGGCCGCCCTCGTCATAACCAACATAGCCGGGAGGGGAGCCGATCATTTTAGAAACGCTGAATTTTTCCATATATTCCGACATGTCCACACGAATCAAAGCATTCTCATCGTTGAATAAGAATTCAGCCAAAGCGCGGGCGGTCTCGGTTTTGCCCACTCCGGTCGGGCCCAAAAAGATGAACGATCCGAGCGGCCGCGATTCTTCGGAAATGCCGGCGCGGGCGCGACGGATGGCATTGGAAACCGCTTTGATCGCCTCCTCCTGGTCAACAATTCTTTTGCCCAAAGCCTGTTCCATTTTTTCCAGCTTTCTCACTTCCGATTCCAGCAATCTGGTAACCGGAATACCGGTCCAGCGCGAAACCACGCGGGCAATCTCTTCGGCCGAAACTTCCTGCTTCAAAATCGGATTTTGCTTTTGCAAAGTAACTAATTTTTTCTCGTATTTTTTCAAATCTTTCAACAGGTCCGGTATAATGCCATATTTGATTTCCGCCACTTTTTGCAGATCGCCGTCTTTTAATTCTTTTTCTTCTTCATATCTCTGCTTTTCAATTTCTTTTTTAAATTCCTTGATTTTGGAAATCGTCTCTTTTTCAGTGTGCCATCTCAAAGAATAGGTGCTGGCTTTTTCCTGCAATTCGGCCAATTCCCTGTCTATTACTTTTTCCCGCTGGGCAATCTCTTTTTTCTCTTTTTCCGAAGCGGTCATTTTTTCTTTTTTCAAGGCTTCCCTTTCAATTTCTAATTTCTGGATTTTTTTGGCCAGTTCCTCATATTCCACCGGCTGGGATTCCATTTCCAAACGCAAGCTGGAGGCAGCCTCATCCATTAAATCCACGGCTTTATCCGGCAAAAAACGGTCGCTGATATAGCGATCGGCCAATTCGGCTGCGGCAATCAAGGCAGAGTCCTTGATCTTTAAGCCATGATGAAGCTCGTATTTTTCCTTTAATCCGCGCAAAATGGCAATCGTGTCTTCAACCGACGGCTCTCTGACCGTCACGGGCTGGAAACGGCGCTCCAAAGCCGAATCTTTTTCAATGTATTTTTGATATTCCTTTAAAGTCGTGGCGCCGATGGTCCTCAATTCGCCGCGCGCCAAAGCCGGCTTTAATAAGCTGGAAGCGTCAATAGCGCCTTCGGCTCCGCCGGCTCCAACCAAAGTATGAAGCTCATCCACGAATAAAATATATAATCCTTGGGATTTTCTAAGCTCTTTCAATAAAGCCTTGACCCTGTCTTCAAATTCACCGCGGTATTTGGTTCCGGCTACTAATGAACCCAAATCCAAACTGATAAGTTCTTTGTTTTTCAAACTCTCCGGCACATCGCCTTTGACGATCTTTTGGGCCAACCCTTCAACAATGGCAGTCTTTCCCACGCCAGCCTCGCCGATCAAAACCGGGTTGTTTTTGGTGCGGCGCGACAGTATCTGCATCAATCGGCGAATCTCGTCTTCGCGGCCGACAACCGGATCAAGCTTGCCTTTCTTGGCCAAACTGGTCAGATTGCGGGCAAATTTCTCCAAAACATTATAACGGGCTTCGGGATCGGGCGAAGTTACCCGCTCGCCGCCGCGCAATTGTTCAAAGATTTTCCTGGCAGTTGCGTAATTCAGCTTTTCTACTTCCGAAGGTTCATTATTTATGCCAATAAACTGATCAATATGGTTTGCTTTGCCCAATAATTCTTTGGCCCTGGTCGGTGTAGACAAAAGGCCGAGGAACAAATGTTCCAAAGAAATAAAATCATCTTGCATTTGGACAGATTCGTCGCGAGCGCGGTTCAAGACCTTGGCCATATCCTGGGTAAGGTAAAATTGGCCGAATGCCTGCGAGTTGGAAGCAACCGGAATCTGGCTAAGAGCGTTCTTGTTTTTTCTTTTCAGCTCTTCAATATTGATCCTGAATCTTTCCAGTAAATTTAAAACAATATTTTCATCATCCGATAACAACGCAAAAAGCAGATGCAAAGCGTCTATCTGCTGCTGGCCCTTTTCGCTGGCTATCCTTTGCGCATCCATCAAAATTTTCTGCGCCCTGTTTGTAAAATTTAATCCATCCATATATTTAAAATTTTATAATAAATGCTTCGCAATAGCAAATGGAATATTCACCTGCTATATATAAATACGCTTGTGCCATCTGTTTTGGCGCTATTCTTTTGCGCTTTGCAAAGAGACGGGTATTATAGCAAGCCCGGACCAGCGGTCAAGCAAAAAAAACTGCCGCAGGATTTCCTGCAAGGGTTAGACCCTTGCAGATATTATTCGGCTACAAAAAACTGCCAAAGGTTAAACCTCTGGCAGTCTGATTGCGAATTGCCGGATCAGTCCTTAATACAACGAACCGATTCGGCACTAGCACGATCACCGCACACCATGCTCGCACTAATATTGCGAAGTTGCAATCCGCAAGCATCTTCCCAGCTGACCTCGCTATCCCAATAATAGCCATGGCTGTCAACCCAGTATAATAAGGCATCAGTGTAGCGCATTCCGCCCGCTGTCAATTTAAGGGGACTGGCAAAAGCTCCGTTATAATTATTACTGCTCCAACTCGTCATCTCGGTCTCCCACTCCGCAAAAGTAGGTATCCGCCAGCCGCTTGGGCAGGGGTTGTTAATGCCAGAAACCCCCTGCCATAAATTGTTTGTTTGAGGAGTCACCCAGTCATGGGGACTATTTGTACCCTTAATAAAATTAGCGTGGCCGGGATTGCTGGAAGTGGAAATAGCAGTGGTTGTGCCGCTGTTACGGATCTGATGTCCATCGTCCAACCTTCCCCATTGAAAAAGGCCGCCGTAAGCGGCAGAATCGTTATAAGTTGTAGCAACTCGCGAAGCGCCAAGATTTCGGTCCAACCAGCATTCACTGTTGGTGCTAGTAACCGTTCCGTAAGTGACGGAACTGCCGTTGTAAGTGGAGGTTACTGTGCTTACGCCGCAGACAAAACCTCCCCCGCCGCCCGTGCCTCCGCCGCCCAATCCTTCCATGGCAACCACCTGCGCAACACCAGAATTAACACTCTTATCAACGCAAAAATAACCTCCTTTGGATTCGTTTTTAGCGCAAAGCGTATAAGCATCGGAAGTTGTTGCGTTGTAATAATACGAATATTTCTCTCCGGCGATATCGGTCTGGGGATATAACGGATCCGTGGGCAATGCGTCTATATATTTTTTATCCAATGTCTGTGAAAAAGAAGAATCTTCTCCAATGGAAATCCAATCGGTGGTGGTTGGATATTTATTATTATAAGTATTATAGACCTGAAGAGCTACTTTTAATTTAGTAATTTCTGTTTTTCTTTCGTTATCCCTGGCGCTTGCCATCAAGCCCTCAAGGGACGGAAACAAAAGAGCCGCTAATATGCCGATAATCGTTATCGTCACAAGAATTTCAACCATGGTAAACCCCAAAAAATGATTCTTTTTTAAAAATTTGCATTTCTGGCTTATTTTTTGGAGAAAATGACGAAAGTTAGACATAAGCATAAAAATGGCGTTATAAATTAATTATTTAAAAATTAGATGGAAAAATTGTTAAAAAAATAAATTTTCATTTCTGCCCCGATTGCTAAAACGGACAAACGGGCTTATAAGAAACACCAGAATTTACTTTTTCATCAAGACAGGCGCATTCAATCCCGGACCTGGCCTCCATTTTGGCGCAAAAGATAAAAGCATCCGGACTATTTGTCGCTTTGTATCTATAATATTCTTGGGGATATAAAGGATCTTTAGGTAAAACCTTGATATATCTTGGCACTAAAGCAGTGGAAAAATATTGATCATTAACTGTACCGTCCCCGATTGAAATTTCAGGACCAACGACAGGATAAGGGTTATTAGGATCATCACCATTATCTATATAATAAAGGCTAAGCGCTGTTTTGATCATGGCCAAGTCGCTGATCCTGGTATTATCGCGGGCGCCAGCTTTTATGCTCCCGAAACCAACATAGGCCGCGGAAGATAAAATACCGATAACAGTAATTACAACCAATAACTCAATTATGGTAAAGCCATCTTGATTATTTTTTTTAGAAAAATTATTTTCCCCAGCAATCTTTTTTAAAAAACTAAACTTGAAAAAGTCTTTACGCATAATAATATTATACATCTTATCAAATAAAAACTTAAACAATCTTTTTCCACAGCTGGCAAGTCGTCCTCAAAGAAAAAATGCCGAGGGTTAGACCCTCGGCATTTTTTTTGATGATTTTCCAAGATTTATTGGCTCCACTCTCCCAATATCACATCTGCTAAAAATTGCTTGTTATTCCTCATAATCTTAAGCGTTATTTTATCGCCTGGCAAGTGAGCGGCAATTGCCTTAGTTAAGGTGTTCTCTTGGGTTATTTTCTCCCCGTTGAATTCCAAAATAATGTCTTTTTCTTTAAGCCCTGCCTTGTCTGCCGGCGATCCCGCCACTACGGCCGGACTGCTGTCGCTCGCGCTCCTGCTAATCATCGCGCCGTAATCAACGGACAAATTCTGCTGTTTGGCGGTCTCTGGAGTGAGCAATGTGTACCTCACGCCTAAAAACGGATAAGAAATTTTGCTATTATTTTTAACCTGCTCTATATCTCGTTTGGCCAAATCAATTGGCAAGGCAAAACCAATACCCTGGGCCTGCGAAGCCACGGCCGTATTGATGCCGATAACCTCTCCCGACAAATTTAAAAGCGGACCGCCGGAATTGCCGGAGTTGATAGCCGCGTCGGTCTGAATAACATTTTCCAATGTTTCTTGCATTTGGCCGCCGGATGCGGTAATTGAGCGAGAAAGCCCCGAAACCACGCCCGTGGAAACAGTATTCTGAAATTCGCCTAAAGCATTGCCGATGGCGATAACCGTTTGTCCTATCTGCAGGTTATTGGATTCTCCCAATTGCAAGGGTTTAAATCCACTGCCTTCAATTTTTAAAATGGCTAAGTCTTGAGCCGGATCGCGAGCTAAAACCTTGGCAACATGTTCTTTACCATCATTTGTAACCACTCTATATTCTGCGGCTGTATCTTCCACTACATGTTTATTGGTCAAAACCAAACCGTCTTCGGATACAATAAAACCCGAACCAGCTCCGACTTCCTGTTTTTCATAGCCTTTAATTTGGGGAACGGCATAACCGCCGAAAGGATTGCCGAAGAAATCCTGATAAGGATCCTGATATTGATATTGGTAAACCGGCATATCTTTATAAATAGCAATACTTACCACAGAAGGGGAAACATCTTTCACGGTCTTAATGATCTTCTCCTCTCTGGTATCTTGAAATATCTGTTTTTCTATTATTTTTTCCGTAGTAGTCCCCTGCTTGAACAAATCAAAACCGCCGGACGCGGGCATGCCCAGGTCCTGCCTAATCTTGGAATAAAAATAATAGCCGGAAAAACCGCCGCCGATCAAACCGATCAATAGGGCTAGGGTCAAAATAAGGCCTAAAGAAAAGTATTTTCCTTTCTCTGGATTTTGTTCTTGGACCGGCTTATCTTCCGCTCCATTGACCGGCAAAACGGCCGCTGGCGGCATCATTATCGGTTCGCCCTTTAATGATAAAAGCTTCACTGAAGATTGACTAAAAGAGCCGGACAGCGCGTTAATATCTATAGAAGGCACTCCATCCTCTATTAGCTGGCTTGCTTCAGCTTGCTGGCCGTCTTTTTCTTCCACGGCTTTTTCTTTTTTAAAGAAATTAAACTTGGGCAATTCGTAAATAGACATAGGCCAAAAAATTTATCGTTTATTATCTTTTTATTAAGGCAGTACTTAATTATTCGAAATATTGAAAGATTTTGGTGCAGGGATTTTCTTTTGGCGCCAAAGATTGGGAACTATCTTTAGAAAGAGCCATTGCTTTGGATAAAACTGAAACAATCTCTTTCTCACTATCAACCTTAACCCCGAAATTATTTTCTTCCACGAATTCCGCATTGCGTTCTTCCTGTCCGGGCATTGGATTGAATATTATCATAGGCTTATTAAGGCTTAAACATTCCGAAACCGTTATCCCCCCCGCTTTGCTGATAACAATATCGGATATTTTCATATATTCGTCTATAGCGTCCGTCCAAATCTCTGTTAAAAGCCTTTTCTCTCCGGGAAATGACCGAACCGCTGTATCATATGCCTCTTTGTTTCCGCTGGCCAAGAAAATTAAATTAATTTCCGGTTTGAATTCTAGCAGCTGCTTGATAATATAGACTAATTCAGATTCCGAAAGAAGCCCTGAAGCCCATGAAGCAATAAATAAAACCGTAGGCCGGCCGTTATCAATCTTATATTTCCGCTTCAATTCGTTGATATCATGTTTTAAATAAAAACGCGGGTTGATTGGAATTCCCGTTATTGAAATTTTGTCTTCGGCCACGCCGGCGTGCAATAAATTATTTTTGACATTTTGGTTAGCTACAAAAAAACGGTCAATGTTGGAAGCATTATAAAAAGAATGCACATGATAATCCGTTGCAACCAAGCTTAACTTAATTTCTGGAGAATATCTTCTAAAACTTGCAGCCATTATTTGGGCGAGGGACGGATGGGTAAAGATAACCCCTTCCGGGTTTTTTGATTTTAGATATCTGGAAACCTTATAATTAAAAGGCCTTTGCAGTTTGCTTGCCCTGCCAAGAACAGATGCCATCGGCCTATTATCAGAAGCTTCGTAGGCCTTTCCCCAAGCTTTCGGCCAGTTTTCAATGCTTAATTCAAAAATATCCTGGTTAAACAGTTTTATTAGCGGGTTAGCGATATCAGAAATATTAATATGTTCCGCCGATATATCAGGAAGGCTGGCTTGGGCGTATTCAGCCAAGGCCTGAGCCGCCCGAATATGGCCGGAACCAGCTGCAATTGAAATAATTAAAATTTTCTTGCTCATAAAAAATCAGCTGTTCTTCGCCAAGATAAAACAATAAAACCCTGTCTTTTATAATTTGTCATTTAACTCCTCAACCGTGGTCAATCAAAATTCGCAATCGGGGTTAGACCCCGATAATAGCATACGAAGTAATCGTCCCAATAAAAAAGAAATGTTATATCTAGTGGTGTTTATTATGGCTAAAATCAACTTTATGCAAATAATAGTTCATTTCATACCCCCTCGCAAGCAATTTTTTAAGCCAAAAACTAAAAACCAAATTTGTCAAACCACCAAAGGTTAGACCTTTGGAAGGCGAATACGGACATGCACTTTGCAAAATAATTTTAGAAAAGTTTTTTGGCTTCGTCCCAAATACTTGAATCGCCTTGTTTGGTTTTCATCCAATACATCCACTCCGCTCCCCAAAGATAAAAATGATCCAGGCCGGTCTGCTTGACAAATTTGATATTGCTTTGGAATTTTTCCAAATTCATGGTTTTCTTTTGCTCAATCATCGGACAATCGTACAAAAGCACCGGGCACCAAGGCTCTGATTGCAGTTCCACCGACCAAACATCTTTACCAAATAAGGTTTTGACCAGCTGGGCCTTGCGGTAATAAAAAACAGGAGGAATCGGATAATCAAAATAAAAATTAAATTGGCTCATCCAAACTTTTTTGTAAGTAGTGATGCCGACAATATCGCCGATCTTGGCTGCTTTAAACCATAAAGAACCTTCGCCGCTGTCGGAAATTATTACCGGATGATTAGGATCCAACTGCTTTACAAGCACCGCTTCTTTCTCTAAAAATTCTTGATCAATCCAAGGGCATTCTCCGAATGAAAAAAGCGCCTCGTTTTCTACCTGCCAAGAAAGAAGATTAGGAGCATTTTTATAGCGCAAAACCAGCCTGTTTAGAATTTCAAGAATTTGCTTCTGCTGTTCTTCTTTGGCCAGCCCCTTGGCCCAATCCGGAATATGGCATTCCGGCCAGCGGCTGGTTTTTATTCCGATAACCAAAATCAAACTCGCCTGCCTTTTTTCAGCTTCCTTTACTTGCCATTCTAAAT
>CAIMDX010000017.1 GCA_903839905.1 uncultured bacterium | reverse complement strand
TAAATCTACTCCTCAAGGCGGATCAAATATCGTCAGCTCAATCTGGTCAATTAAAGAGCAGGGGTCTGCTTCTTATAGAGATATAATAACAGGCTCAGGTATAGAAAATTGCTCTCCCCAAAGCTTGGCCGTAGGGAAACACACCGTTAAATTAAAGGTAGTAAATGAAAAAGGCGATGAAGACGAAACCATTAGGGAAGTTACTTATCTGCAAGGAGCAAAAGCGGGATTTTCTTGTTCTTTGGATAAAGGAGTGACATGGTACGACTGCGAGGATAAAACCCATATCTATCCGAACCAAGGCGCGACTATTTGGTTAAGCGATAATCAGCTGGCTTTAGATCATTTAATTCTTTCCGACGGAGCAATAGCTGCTAATGTTGAAAGAGATTGGTACATGGTTGATGCCGATGGCAATAAAACTTCTTTTAATACGGGGAAAAACAATTCAACTGTTTCCATGGTTTTAAACCGTTTGCCGGTGATTATCGGAATGGAACTAAACGACAAAAATAGGCCGCCTATTTCCAAGGAACATAAGATTAATGTCGTCGCTTTGCCAGGATGGAAAGAAATTTCTCCGTTTTAAACATATTTCAGAGTAAACAGTTGTCCACAGGAAAGGTTTCCGGCTAGTTTGTTTTTATGGTAAAATAAAATAAATTAAAATTAATTTTTAGCTGTAAAAATAAAAAAAATATGAAGCTGAACAAGAAAAAAATAATTTTGTCGGCAATATTCATAACCAGCATTTCAATTGTTGGCGTTTCTTTCGCCGATGCTCCTGGCGCTCCGTGCCAAGATCATACTTTGTTGGGGTTTGGCTGGTCGGAAAATGTCGGAGCTATCAGTTTTTCCTGCAGGAATACTCAAATAGCTGGAACAGGCAGTGATTACGGAGTGGACATAGCGGCTGATGGAAAACTTTCTGGCCATGCTTGGAACGAAGGCATCGGATATATCAGTTTTGACAGGTCTGAAACAAAGACTCCTCCTTCTAACGATCCTTGCTCGGATGATTCCTGCACAGCTCAGCTTCAAGGCGATAAAATAGTGGGTTGGGCTAGGGCGATTTCGGCTTGTAATTGGAATGGAACTAAATGTACTAATTCCGGAGCCGGTTCTAATGCTGGCGGTTGGGATGGCTGGATAAGATTTGATCTTTCTAATCCCAGCGATGCAGTAAAAATAGGCGTGCAGATCAATAATCCAAGCGACCCCTATAATGGCAAATATCCTTTAACGGGCTGGGCTTTCAGCGGCAAAGATACAGCCACCGAAAGGGGCGTTATTGGTTCTATTAGCATGAATAACGCTAATACGGGAGGGCCTGTTGCTTACAAAGTAGTCAGTTCCATTGGTCCGATTATTCCGAACAATATTCCAATAGCAGATTTTGCATGCGATAATTCCACTTGCCGATGCGGTTTTGATTTCTCCGGTTTATTAATTCCTTGCAATGTAGCGCCTGTTAGTTCTTGCACCTGTTATGACGAAGATAACTCCTATTTAGCTTTTAAGAATTTATCAACCGATCCGGATGGGTTGTCGGATATAGAATGGTCCCACTGGTACGAAGCTGGTCCTGGCCTTTCTTCTCCTTTTCCGTCTTCATGGACACGTGAACTTCCTGGAATATCGCAATATTCAATGGACAAATCACAGGGAGATTACAAATTAAAGTTGATAGTTGTTGATAAAAAGGGAGCAGAAAGCTTGCCTAAGGATGTTAATATTGAGTTTTTAAGAGGCTTGAAAGTAGATTTTTCGTGCTCTGAAGACGGCGTAGATTGGTCTGTCTCTTGCAGTAATATTTCAGTAGAAGAAGGGAAAACCGTTTGGTTCAAAGACATAAGCACTCCTTCAGAGTCTTCGTCGCATGTAAATGGGTTAATCAATAGCAGAGCTTGGAAACATAAAGATGGAACAGTTTTTGGCAATGGAGAAAGTACAGCGACCACAACTGCTTCAATGAATACTTCCGAAATTACTCTTGCCGTTGTTGATACCAACAACCACAAAGGCGAAAAGATGCAAAGTTTGAAAGTAATTCCTCTGCCAAGATGGAAAGAGCTTCCTCCTTTCAAATAGAAAACAAAAGGCTTAAAATATCAAGCAAAAAAGGCAGCAAAGCCTTTTTTGCTTTAATAATCCTTTACCGAGGGTTTAATCCTCGGTTACTCTCGGTCAGTTCCCAAAGGTTACCAAAGGTTACCAAAGGTTAGACCTTTGGGTAGATTGAAGGGGCCTGCCCCGTTAGAAATCTGGCATTGATTTTTTACAGCAAAGGGTTAAGCCGTCAGGCGGTTTCGCTCAAGAACCATTTAGCAGCAAATAATCTTCTATGGATTTCTAACGGGGTGGACAAAAATCGTAAAAAATGTATAATAAATGGAGTTTTAAACAGTTAAATTTTAATCATTATGAGCGTCCCAAAGTGGAATCAAACATCGTCCAAAAGAGATCAGAGAAGAGCGAATATTTATATTACTCCTCCAACTTTAAGTAAATGTTCCAAATGCGGAAAATCCGTTTTACCTCATACGGCTTGCAGTTTTTGCGGTTTTTATAAAGGCAAGGAAGTGGTCAATGTAATGGCCAGGCTGGAGCGCAAGGAAAAAAAGAACCGCGAAAAAGAAATTAAAGCCAAAGAAATGGAAGAAAAAACCTCCAAACCTCTTTCTGCGGATGGTTTGTCTAAGAAATAATATTTTTGCCTCCAAAAAATGTCAGCTCGCCATTTGTCTCGTTCAATAGCAATGCAAAGCCTCTACGAATGGGATTTTTACGACCCGAAAGACCAAAATATTGATGAAATAGTGGAAAAAAACATTTTGGAATTCGGCGCCGGATTAGGAGAAGATCAGTTTGCTAGGAACTTGGTGAAAGGAGTAATGGAAAATAAAACTGCCTTAGACCAGATTATTGTTAAAACAGCGCCCGAATGGCCCCTTGAACAGATCAATATTTTAGACAGGAATATTTTAAGGATTGGCCTTTATGAATTGATCTACGAGAACAAAGAAGAAGTTCCCCCAAAAGTCGCCATTAACGAATCCATTGAACTGGCCAAAAATTTCGGCGGAGAAAGCTCAAGAAAATTCATAAATGGAGTTTTGGGCACAGTTTATAAAGAAATGGATCCGTCGGCATCAGAATTGGAAGAAGAAAAATAAAAGCCTTTAAGCCTTCCAACATCTCAACATTTTTTGCTGAAATGTTAGAATGCTTAAAAGCCTAAAAATGTGAAGGATTTTTCATTGTTTGAGAAAAAGTTAAAAATACAGTTTAAAAATAAGGATTTGCTGGTTCAGGCTTTTTGCCACCGTTCTTATTTGAATGAAAATTCCGCTTTTAAATTAGCCCACAATGAGAGGCTGGAATTCTTAGGCGATGCTGTTTTGGAGCTGGTGGTCACAGAGTATCTTTATATAAAATATCCGGATAAGCCGGAAGGAGAATTGACCAGTTGGCGGGCAGCTCTTGTTAATGCCGTTATTTTGGCGGAATTGGCAAAAGAGCTTGGTTTTAATGATTTTTTATTGTTAAGCCAAGGGGAAGCCAAAGACCAAAACAAAGCCAGGCAGTATATTCTGGCCAATACTTTTGAAGCAATGATTGGTGCCTTGTATATTGATCAAGGTTATGAATCTTGCCAAGGATTTATTGAACGCAATTTGATTTTTAAAAAACTCCCGACAATCTTGGAAAAAAAGCTTTTCCGGGACGCCAAATCTCTTTTTCAAGAAAAAGCTCAAGAGATAGAGAACATCACTCCGAGTTATTCGGTTCTGGAAGAAAAGGGGCCGGACCACTTGAAGCATTTCGTGATAGGAGTATTCCTGGACAAGGAAATGGCGGCAAAAGGGGAAGGGACATCAAAGCAGGAAGCGGAAGTCCAGGCAGCCAAAAATGCCTTGGAAGCGAAAAAATGGCTGGACTAAAATATCAATATTAACTATTATAAATAAATTAATAAAAAAGGATTAAGTAAATAGCAAAAAGAATTATGTTAATGATCAGGCTTTTCAGAACCGGTAAAAAGAATCAGCCATCTTTTAAGATAGTTGTTACGGAAAAAACCAATTCCTCCACAAGAGGCCGTTCCACCGAAGAAGTGGGGTTTTATAATCCGATAACCAAAGAAAAGGTTTTTAGGAAAGAAAGAATTATCCATTGGATAAATAAGGGCGCCCAGCCTTCAGATACTGTTTATAATATTTTAGTCGGAGAAAAGATTATTGAGGGAAAGAAGAAAGCAGTTATTCTGCCTAAAAAGGCGGAACCGGCTGGAGACAAAACCAAAATTGCTGGCGCAGCTCCTGTTGCCAAAGCTTAGTTTTTTAATGATAAAATTGTTGGGGAAATTTCAGGTTGACAACCAATTTCAGAAGTGTAAAAATTAGAATGTATTTAAAGAAAGGTCGATTTAACAGAAATTATTCATTAAGAATTCTAAGATAAAAGTTATCAAGATATGGACACATACAAAGATTTAGATTTTTTACTATACATTGTCAAAGCCTTAGTTGATCATCCGGAAGATGTGAAGGTTGAAAGAAAAGTAGATGAAATGGGAGTGTTGCTCTCGGTAAGAGTGCACGCCGAAGATATGGGCCAAATCGTTGGCCGCCAAGGCGCTACCGCCCGTTCTATCAGAAGCCTTGTCAGAATCGTTGGCTTAAAAAATCATGCTAGAGTCAATCTAAAGATTGAAGAACCGGAAGGAGGTTCAAGAAGAAGAGAAGAAAGGCCGGCTGTGGAAAATCCCGCTGAAGGATTGGACGATATCCAGCTTTAAACTCTGCTAGGGATTATATATTCTCCAACAATTCGTATCGGCGGCGGCATTAAGCCGCCGCCGGTGTTTTATCCAGAGGATAATATATTTATTTTAAAAGTCGTATTGCCGTTTTAATAAGCAGGATATGAAATTTGATATTCTTACAATTTTTCCAGACATATTTGATTCTTATCTGGGAGAGTCTTTTATAAAAAAAGCCCAAGAGAAAAAAATTTTGGAAATAAATTTGCGCGACATCAGGCAGTTTTCCAATGATGTCCGCAAAAGCGTTGACGACAGGCCTTACGGCGGGGGATTAGGCATGGTTTTGAAAGCGGAGCCGATATTGAAAACTTTGGGCAGTTTTTTAAAGCTTGAGCTCAAAGGATCAAAGATTAAAATTGCCAGTTTGGTTAAAAAAAACAAAACGAAAATAATTCTCTTTACTCCGCGTGGAAAGCAATTTAATCAAAAAATGGCTTATCGTTTTTCCAAATTAGACAGGCTGGTTATGGTCTGCGGCCGTTATGAAGGAATAGACGAGCGCGTGGCTAAGAATATAGCCGATATAGAGGTCTCTGTCGGGCCCTATGATTTGATGGGAGGGGAATTGCCCGCTATGATGGTGATAGAATCCATTGCCCGCCTTATTCCCGGAGTTTTGGGCAAGCCGGAATTTTTAAAAGAAAGAATTTCCAAGGAAAAAGGATTTATTGAAGGGCCGCAATACACCAGGCCTGAAGTTTTTTATCCCGGCGAATTTGTAAAAAAAGCAGGCAATCTTTCGTCAAAAGCCAAGGCTTGGCGCGTGCCCAAAGCTTTGCTTTCCGGCAATCATAAAGAAATTGCCAAGTGGAGAGAGGACCGCCAAAAAGACATATTGCAATAGTTGAAAAACCTTTGTTTTTTTGCTAAGCTTTAAAAGTTAAATTCACGGGTAGGTACCAAAGTAGTCAAATGGACCTGACTGTAAATCAGGTGGCTTACGCCTCCGGGGGTGCAAGTCCCTCCCTGCCCACAAATTTTATATGATTAAATCATATAAAATTTAGTTGTTAGTTCTCAGCTTTTAGTTTTCAGACTACGACTACGATCTAAAAACTAAAAACTAAGAACTATCAACTATTTTGAGCTTTGCTCAAAATTCGCCGGAGTAGTTCAGTGGTAAAACATCCCCTTGGTAAGGGGAAGAGCGCGAGTTCGATTCTCGCCTCCGGCTCATTAATTTGATAAGATAAACAAACAATATGGCAACAAAAAAGAAAACAATAGTTAAGCTTGTTTGTACAACTTGCAAAAGCGCCAACTATTTTGGGCACAAATCTCCGAAAGCGGAAACCAAAATAGAACTTAGCAAGCATTGCAAGCACTGCAGAAAACATACCGCCCACAAAGAGTCTAAGAAGTAGTCTGCCGTTAAAGCAGACTGCTTCGTTAAAATTAATTTTCAATTTTTTGATTTTTTAATTTTACGCAAAGGGGCATAGTTTAGTGGTAGAATGATGCTCTCCAAAAGCATGGATGGGGGTTCGATTCCCTCTGCCCCTGCAATTAATATTTATGATGGAGGATTTTTGCCAACTCTTGGTTTTATCGTAGAAAAGAGCGATAATGATAAAGGCGATAACGCCGTGAATTAATAAAAGGGAAATATTAAATTCTTGAAGATCAGTTAATGCTGGTTGATTATTTAATAAAACAAAATTGGCTTCAAACGCCTAGAATTATTAGAGCTTTTCAGAAAATAAAGAGAGCCGATTTTTTGCCCGGGGAGTTTAAAGATTACGCCGAACTTAATCAATCTTTCCCTATAGGATGGGGCCAAAGCATTTCCCAGCCGCTGATGGTTGCTTTTATCCTTGAAAGGCTGCAGCCGGAAAATGGGGATAAAATATTGGAAATAGGCTCCGGTTCAGGATGGGCCACTGCTTTGCTGGCGGAAATCATCAGCCAAAAAAATGAAAAATCGGGCGCGGAACAAAAAAAAGGCATTATCATCTCCTTGGAAGCAATCCCGGAAATAAAGGAATCAGCTCAACAAAATATCGCCAAATACGGGTTTTTTGAAACAAAATTAGTTGAGCTTTATTCCGCCGATGGATACAACGGCTATCAAAAAATGGCCGAACGCACCAATTTGGCAGGTGGCTTTGATAAAATTTTCTCAACTTCTTCTTTAAAGGAGCTGCCCCAAGCCTGGAAAGACCAGCTGAAGATCGGAGGAACGATAGTCGCTCCCATAGGAAGTTCTATTTGGCAGATTACTAAAACGGGAAAAAATAAATTTGAGGAAGTGGAGTTTCCGGATTTTGCCTTTACTCCAATGTTTGGCGAACAGCAACAGCAGCTGATCAGAGTCTAAAAGCGGAGGGGCCTGCCCCGTTAGAAATCTGGTATTGATTTTGTATGGCAGATAGCCAAAGCCGTAAGGCGATTTCGCTCAAGGAACCATTGAATAGTAAATAGCCTTCTATGGATTTCTAATGGGGTTGACAATTCATCCTCTTTTTTGATATAGTTACTCCATAATAAATAGCCGCAGACAATGGGCGTAAAAATAAGCCCCATTCAGGCAAAAGAAGAAATTTTTTTGTTTGTGATTCTGCGCTAAGCAGATTTTTTGTTTTATGCCGAAAACACTAGAGCAAAAAAGGCAGATATTAAGCAAATTAAAGGATAGTGTCGGCAAACAAACTTCCATGATTTTTGTTGAGGTTTCCGGGGTTCAAACCAAGAAAATCAACATAATCAAAGAAGATTTGAAAAAAGCTGACGCTAAAATGACTGTTGCCAAAAAAACTTTGCTCAATTTGGCGATGAAAGACAGTTATCCGAAAAATCCTTTAAAAGAAATAAAAAAGGAATTGGCCGTGATTTTTGGATTTGGCGACGAAGTGATCCCTTCCAAATCAATCTACAAGTTCAGCCAAACCGAGAAGAATTTTAAAATTCTTGGCGGCTATATTCAAAGCGCCAAAGACAGATTTTTATCGGAAATAGATGTGATTGTTTTGGCTAAATTGCCAACGAAGAAGGAATTGATAGGCCAGACTGTCGGCACCATTGCCGCTCCGCTGACCGGGTTCCTGAATGCTTTGCAGGGCAATTTAAGAGGATTAGTTTGCGTATTAAGCAGTATCAAGAAATAAGTTTATTATTATAAATAAGAGTTATTGAAGATTGAAGCTTTAAAGAACGAAATTGATTTTCATCCTAAAGGCTTCAGGATTCTAAATAAAAATATGGCAGAAGAAATGCAAAAAGAGATCGTAGAGGTTCCCGAGAAATTTAAAAAGCTGGTTGAATCCATTGAAACTCTTTCAGTTTTGGATTTAGCTGAATTAGTTAAAGTTTTGGAGAAGAAATTCGGCGTATCCGCCGCTCCTCAAATGATGGCCGCCGCTCCAGCCGTTGGAGCCGCTGCAGGAGCCGATGTTGAAGAAAAGTCAAGCTTCAATGTTATGCTGACCGCTGTTGGCGACAAAAAGATTGAAGTTATCAAGGTTGTAAGAGACGCGACTGGAAAAGGCTTAAAAGAAGCCAAGGATTTAGTTGACGCTGCTGCCGCTTCTGCTCAAATGGTCAAAGAAAACGCCAAGAAAGAAGAAGCTGAAACATTGAAGAAACTCTTGGAAACCGCTGGAGCGAAAGTAGAATTGAAATAATTTTAACTTTTGCTTTAGATTTCAAAGCAAAAACTGCCAGAGGCCCGGCCTCTGGCAGTTTTTTAATTATAGCTCTACTTTTAGGATTTTATTTTCGTTAAGAAGATATATTGTTTTGCCGTCTGGCGCTATGGCGAAATCCAGCAAATTTGTCCATTCGTCGTTTTGTAGTTGTTCTAAAATAGTTCCATTTTTATCCAAGACAATGATCCTTTTTTGGCTTGGCTCTAGAAGATAAAGATTGGAAAGGTTGGATGGCGTTAATATTTTAGAAATACTTTTAATATATGGGAATATTTTCAGGTTTATCTCGTTTTGGAATTGTCCGGCATAATAGGATTTAATGGAGCCGTCACTGTTTAAAAGCCAGATCAGTCCGTCTGCCGCGATGGAAACAGCTTCCTTTGGGGCTTTTTCCAGCCAAATTTGAGGACCTTCCCATTTAAAATTGCCGGCGTAGCTATATTTTATTATTTCTTTGGGAAAAGCTTTGCTCTCCAGATCATAGCCTAAAAGATAAAGGTTATTTCTGAATATTTCAAAGCTTTGCAGCTCGGTTCCTGGATAGGGAAGAGCAATAGTTTCTAGCTCTTGAAAATTTTTGTTCTGGAAAAGAAAGATTTGATTTCGGCTGCTAAGAAAAACAATTTGGTCTTTATCAAAAATTTTCCCAAAAGCAAGATTACCTTGGGAAACAAATGTTTCTCCACTTTTATCTTTAGAATTGTAGATTAAAAGCTTTCCAGACATTGAGCTGAAAAGATAAAACTTTTCATTTTGGTAAAGGATATTATTGGGGATAAGAGTTGTTTTGTCTTTAGACAGTTCAAGAACGGTTTCAAATGGTGCGTTATTTTTAAATTTATTGACAGCATAAAGTTTTTCTTTAATCTTGCTTTCCAGTGTCATAGCTTCCTTCTCGGCGGCTTGGGATTTTTTAATTTCCAGATAAATTTGATCCAAAGCATTCTGTAAAATTAAATTTGCATCTTGGTTCTTTTTTTGCTTAAGGAGAATATCAGCCTGGGACATCATTTGTTCTACTTTTTTTATCTCTTTCAAGG
>CAIMDX010000016.1 GCA_903839905.1 uncultured bacterium | reverse complement strand
GCATAATAAAATAATAAAAATAAAGTATAAAAATCATGGAAAATCTCAACGAGACTTCAAGCACCAGCGCTGAAGAGACTATGCCTGTTGCAGCAAGCGCTGAAACAGCCTCAAATAAAAACACGAACAATGTAAAAATAATTGTAACGGTTTTAACCGCTCTTTTGGTTGTAGCTCTTGGCGTCTTGAGTTACTTCATATGGAAAGGGCAGACCGGACAAACTCAAAATCCATCAGGATTAACTCCTGAATCCGCTTCCAAGGTAGCTATTGATTATATAAACAAATATTTTGCCGGTTCCGGCGCCCTGGCTTCCATCTCGGACCTAAGCAAGGAAGAAACTACCGGACTTTATAAATTTACTCTTGAACTTCAAGGCCAAAAACTGAACGCCTATGTTTCCAGCGACGGTAAAATGCTTTTCCCTCAAGACCCGATTGATCTGACTAAAGATCCTACTGCCCAGGAAGCAACAACCACTACAACAGAAGCTGAAACCAAGGCTCAAACAGCTGTTGACGGAAATTTTAATCAAATAACCGATGCTCAAGTTTGCCAAGAAAACGGCAAACCGATTGTCTACTTCTTCGGTTCCGAAAGCTGCCCTCATTGCAAATGGGAAAAACCGGTTATTGAGGCTGTAACTAAAATATTCGGATCGGCCATCAGCTATCACGAGAATATAGATAATGGAAAAGAAATGGATGTTTTTAATAAATACAGCACCGGCTCAATTCCGACCTTGGTTATCGGCTGTAAATATTACCGCGTTGGATCCGGAGAGTCTGCCGGAGTAGAAAGCGAAACTAAAACTTTGACCAAATTAATCTGCGACATCACCGGCAACCAGCCCGCCGGAGTCTGCGGAAAATAGTTTAATTTTCATAGATTAAAAAATCCGCCAAAAGGCGGATTTTTTATATGTCTAAAAACTAAAAGCTAATAACTAAGAGCTATTTTTTAGTATTCTAAAAAATCAGTGCGCCCTATAGGGATCGAACCTATGATCTTTCGAATGTGAATCGAACGCTCTACCGCTGAGCTAAGGGCGCGAAAAATGCGAAGTGCGCATTTTGGTTAATATTTATTAGTTTCTAGTTGTTAGAGTGAGCGGCCAAACCCTTTCAGCTCGTCCTCTTCTCTTTTACGCAGGATTAGCTTAGCATTTTTCTTTTTTGAAGAAAAGATATAAGATAAGAAAAAAGCACTCCTATTATGGAAGCATACGAACTTCATTTTAACCCGCGAACAAAAAAAGAGCTGGCATTTGAAACTTTTTGTTTTGAACCGGAAACAGCCCAAGAAAAAAACTTGGGCAGTCTATATTTGGCCGGATTGATAACCGGCAAAGATGAAACTGGAAGCGAGCTTATTTTTGAACTTGCCACTTTAATTAAAACCCAATACTACCAACCGGAAAATTCAGACGCGGAAACGGCTTTCAAGGAAGTTTTGAAGCAGGCCAACGATCTGATAACCGGAATAAGCTCAAAAGAATCTCCATTGATAAGCTTCTTTGTTTTGAGTTTAAGAAAAAATGAAATTAACTTCAGCCGATTCGGCAATGGAATAAGAGCTGTTTTTTATCAAAAAGGGAAAATCTCGGAATTAGGCGGCGGCGCCAAAGACAAGAGTCCTGCTTTCAAAAATATCGTTTCTGGCAAGCTGGGAACGGACGACAGCGTAATGATCTTAAGCTCTGATGTTTTTAATTTTCTCTCCGAAAAAAAACTCCTGGAAAAACTGATTTTGGAAAAGGAATTCAAAAAAACTGAAAAAAATCTAAATAAATTTAAAAAAGAGACAAGATCATTATCCGGTTTCTGCCTTTTCCTGCGGCCGGGACAAGCTGATCTGTCTAAAAAAATAATGGCCGAGCAATCGGAGCATAAAAAATTTCCTCATTTTCTTTCCAATCTTAAAAAAATAAGATTCCCATCCCTTCCTCCTTGGCTTAACCGCCATAAAAATCTCTCTTTGCCTAAAATGCCTGATTTAATTCCGGCCATAATAGCTAAAATGAGAGATAAAGCGCTATCCTTAAAAGAAAAATTTAAAAAAATCCCTTATTGGAGCCGCCATCGGCAAAAGGACATTCTTACTATCCTTTTCCTACTTTTAATATTTTTGGCCGGATTCCTTATGTCCCAGGCTGAAAAGAAAAAAGAACTTGACTCGGCCTTGAAAGAG
>CAIMDX010000015.1 GCA_903839905.1 uncultured bacterium | reverse complement strand
GAGGCCCCTCCTCCGCGAGAGCTACGGCGGGCAAAGCCGGCTTTGCCCGCCGTAGCTCTCGCAAGAGCGAAGACGGGGCCTCTGCCAGTTTTTCGTGAGTTATCCACAGCCGCAAATAAAAAACTTCCGGGTTTCGGAAGTTTTTGATGTTAAAGATTGGAGGGGTCTAACCCCTTCCGCTGCTTAAGCGATCCACTATATTTAAAGTTGTGATTGCGGTAAATGTTGCTTGAGGATATGAATTTCTAAATGGCGCGGGCATTGACGCGCTTTCTTTCCATTTGCATTCATAGGCAGTAATTATTTTGTTTGCATTTGATGATTCTACAAGATCAATTTCAGACCCCTGTCTGTTCCTCCAGAAATTAATTTCGCTTTCACGGCCGCTATACGCGCGCTCTTTTACGATCTCGGAGATAAAAAAGTTCTCAAAAATCGCGCCTTTGTCGGGCCGCAATTCAATTGAATCGGTATTTCCAATAAGAGCATTACGGATACCCACATCATAAAAATATATCTTATGGCTTTTATTGATCTCTTTGGTTTTGTTGGTGTACATCGGCCTAAGTCTAAATATGATAAACGCTTGCTCAAGAAGCGTCACATAATTAAGAATAGTGTCGCGGCCGATACCCACTTCTTTTGCAAGTTCCGAATATGATATTTCACTGCCAACGCGAAAAGCCAAAAGCTTGACCAGCTTTTCAAAAGTGAACGGATTGCGGATATCTCCGAATAAAAACAAATCCTTGAACAAATAGTCCCTTGATAGTTCTTTAATAAGCAATATTTTTTCCTGGCGAGTTTTGGCGGCAACAATTTGCGGATACATTCCAAAAGTAAGATATTCCTCAAGATTATTTTTTACCGTATGTATGTCATATGTTTGCACCAGTTCTTTTATAGATAAAGGATATAAATAAAATTTGCGATTTCTGCCCGTGAGCGGTTCGCTTACTTTATTGGCAAGCTCAAAAGAGCTGGATCCCGTAGCAATGATTTTAGCTTGCTCAACATTGTCGGCAATAAGCTTAAGCGTAATGCCTATGTCTTTAACTCTTTGGGCTTCATCAATAATCACAATATCGTGTCCGGAAACTATATTGATAAGTTCTTTAGCGGAACGGCCTTCTATAAGGAGGGCATCTTTAGGATCATCGCCTTGAAGATATAGGGGGTTCTTAAATTTAGCCATTATCAGTTTCGCGAGAGTTGTTTTACCGACTTGCCGCGCTCCATACAAAACTAATATTGGCTTTTTGCCTATATTTTCATAAATATTATTAAATATTGTTCGTGTATAATTCATATCTATACCATACAAAATATATACCTAAAATGCAATATTAATTACATTTTATATACAATAAAAGGCTAGAAAGTCCTTTAATTGGGTTTTCGGCTCTAAATATTGCATTTTGTTCCTTTATCTTCCGTTTTTTAGGAATACTTAAGATTATTATATCAATAAGCCTATAAGATTATAAAATTGAATATCTTTGTCAAAAAGCTACACCTATCCGAAAGGTGTAGCTTCTTTTTCTCATCCGTGGCAGCTATTCGGAAATTCCGAATAACTAGAAGATGGCCAAGGCCCCTCCTTCGCTAAAGCTACGGCGTGTCAAGGCCGGGCCTTGACCAGTTTTTCGTGAGTTATCCACAGCCTAAAATAAAAAACTCCCGGGTTTCGGAAGTTTTTTTGACACGCTTTCGGTCGTTAATTTGATGTTGTGCGTCTTTCCCATTCAATCACGACTCCATTATAATTTTCTTTCAGGATATCTTCCCCTTTTTTATTTTTCTCAACAGTTAATATTACTGTATGCTCATAATCACTGGAAAGCTTAATCTGGTTGTCGTTTATCCACTCCCATTTGCCGTCATATTCTTTCGGTTCATCGCCATAGTAATATTTATACTGGCCGTCTTGGCTGAATTTGCGATAAAACCAGCCTTCATCATCAGAGAATCTATATCTCCAATACCCTGCTAAATTTAAATCGTTTCTTGGGCTCACTTCCGCTTGAGAGTTTACGGTTTGGGCGCCGCTGTCTATGGCTGGCTGGATGGTACCAATGGAAGGATTCTGATTTTTTTCTGGCGTTATCAAAGCGATCCAAATGATGAAAGCAACCACTAAAAGAAGAAAAACAAACAATATTATTTCCCAAAAATTACTCATTATTTTGTTTTTAAGGTGCGGGTCTGCTAGCTAGCAAGAACCGTCCTTAAAGGTTAGAGTTCCTGCCAGTTGACGCTGGCAATATGTAGAGATACTAATGATTTTTGCCGAAATTGTCAACTAAAAACTCCTAAAAATAGGAGTTTTTAATTTAGCTTGTTATTATTCTATCTTTTTCCAAATTTCTCCCCATTCGGTTAAATTTCCATTCGGTAAAATTTCAAAATCCATTATGCCGAAATAAGGATCATCCGCAGTGGAAACTAAATGCAATTTAATTCCTTCCTGCGTCCATTTGCCATACATCCAGGTGTCGTCACCGGTAAAATGCAAAGAATATGCTCCGGCGCTCTTGATGTATAATACTGCATTAAATTCCGGTTCATAAGTTCCAACAATATTCGGTTCATCTTTTGTAATACTTACCAACGGCTCTATCTGCGGCTCAACAGCTTCGTTAAGCGAAGCTTGACTTTGCAAAACAGTGTTTTGCGGAACAACGCTTTGAGGTTGTTCTGTTTCTTGCGGAGCTTGGTTTTCTTCCATTTGTTCCGCTTGGACGGGCTGTTGGCTTTGGCCTACCTTCGGTTGGGAAGGCAGCATTGAGACAAGCCAAACGATACCGATAGCGATAATAACAAGCACTAAAATAGCTATTGCCTTGCTAGACATTTAATTTTTTAAGGTGCCTCCGCCAATCTCCTCCGAATTGGACGGATAACATCTTTAATTTTAGTTACCCTCCATTGAGGCTGGCGAAATTGTTTCCAGCTTATAGCTGGCAACCTTTTTAAAACTGGCTAATTTATACAGAATTTTTGACTTTCTGTCAAACCCGGAGAGCTAAATAAAACTGGCAAAGCCCCGCCTCCGCTAAAGCTACGGCGTGGCAAGGCGGTCCTTTGCCAGTTTTTGGTGAGTTATCCACAGACTTTTGCAAGCTTAAAACAAAAAACTTCCTTTATTGAAAGGAAGCTTTTAATTGAATATAGACGAATTATAGACGATTGCCAAGCATTAAAATCATCCCCTGCGCGCAAAATAAAAAGCTCTCTCTGTTAAGAGGAGCTTATATTTTTTCTGAATTATATCTTTGCCCAGATCAGCCCGTTCACTATCAGACGATTATCTTTCCAAATTCGGAAGCGATCGCCCTTGAGATTCGGACTATTAAAGCCGGTGGAAAATGGCACCAGCCATTCACCGTCTTTGTCTGTTTCTTTACGAAAAGTGCCTTTAATGGCCGTTTTATCGTAAATATCTTTCACTTCAAAATCCCATCCGCCATCCGCTTTTTTGACGGTTAGGCTAAGATTAGAATTTTCAATCGCCCCATACTCTCCGGCCAGGCTGTTAGCATTGGCCAAAGAATAGGCCGAAAAAACTGAAACAGCGATAACGATAACAGCTAAAACCAAATATATTTTTTTCATATTTTTTTACTTTAAAAGAACTCAACTTTGTCATAAACTATAATATATTTTTCATCTTCTGTCAAATAGATATCAAAAAACGCCTTAAGAATTAAAGGCGTTTTTGTTTCGGGCCGACGGCTATTCGCTGGCGCCGTCAAAAGTTGACCCTGCGCTGGAAATATCGGCAATCGGAATAGATGTATCAATTTGGCCGTAAATCGGCGAGGAATAGAGCCTATACAGATATAAGATCCAGAAAAGGATAATGGCCAAACAAAGAAGGCAAAGAAATCCAATTATATATTTTTCTTCCATTTTATTTTTAAAGTACGGATGCCGATTTGTCATTCGGCAAGAACCGTCCTTAAGGTTAGAGTTCCTGCCAGTTGACGCTGGCAATATGTAAAGATACTAATGATTTTCGCCGAAATTGTCAATTAAAAACTCCTAAAAAGGAGTTTTTAAATTATTTGGCATTATTGTTTTCTGAAGACAAATTCGGGGCCCATATTGGGAAGGGCTAGGGCTGATCCGTTTTCTATAATCTTCAAGGTCTTTGGGCAAAATTCGCAATTTCCATCGGTCGGGCTTAAAAGGAGTTCGTCTTCTGCCACTCGCCAGCTACCGCGGACAGCGTACCACGCGTTAAAATCAATAAGCTGGTCATTAATGGTAGAAAGCTGCCTGTATGTCCCGTCAGAGTTTATTTTTAAACTTTGATGGGCGTCATAAAAATCGCCAACCCATAAAGCGACCATTTCTGGAGAATACTTTTTGTCCTGTTCGGGACTGATTGCCGGTTCAACGATTTTTTCATCTTCGCTTGGAGTTTTAACAGTTACGGGAGTTGAGACAGGGTTGACCGACTCGGCGGGCTGTATTGTCGGGGAGGTAGAAGCCGGAGCGGAATTTTTTTCTGCTGATGGCTCGGAAACTTTTTCTACTTCTACTGCGCGGCTGATGTCGGCTTGGCTTTGGCCGGTTACTTGAACTTTTTGAGTGATCTTTATCGCGGCCATTCCGCCAAGAAATAAAAAAACGGCTAACAATAACGCAATCAATACTTTATTCATTTTATTTTTTAAAGGTGCCTCCGCCAATCTCCCTAATTGGCTGGATAACATCTTTAAGATTTTGGTTATCCTCCAACGAGGCTGGCGAAATTGTTTCCAGCTTTACAGCTGTCAACCTTTTTAAAACTGGCTAATTTATACAATGATTTCAGTCTTTCGTCAAATATTTTAGCAAGCGTGACAAGGGTTAGACCCTCGGCAATAACCAAAAACCCCACCTTTCGGAAAGGTGGGGTTCAAAATGAGGGCTAAGGATTGGTCAAGAACTACTTTTCAAATAATCTTTTATTCTTTCCTTGTCTTCGTTCGGCTTGTCTCCTTTGAAATATATTTCCAGAAATTCAATCGTTTTCAGCTCTTCATAATAGGAATAAATAATCCTCAAGGAAGAACCTTTTAAATAGCGGCAAAACAGCCTTCCTTTCACTATTTTTACTTTTTCGGTTGATATCAGAACATTGAAATGCCTGCCGGTTCCTAGAGGCATTTCGTTAATGACTTTTTTAAGCTCGTCCAAATCTTCAATAAGCGAAAGATATTTTTTAGATAATTTCTTTAGTTCTTTTAAAAATTCAGGCAATTCTCTATAATTCATCTTCGTAGCTTCTTACTGAATATTTTTCATCGCGGTAAAAAACGCTTTCATAGCTTATTTTTTCTCCGTCTTTGTGAACTTTCCAAGGCACATCGCCGTGGGAATAATTTCTTATCTCGGCCGCGGTTTTATCCGAAAGACGGCATAAAACATCGTCAATATGTTCAATCTCTTGCGCGGTCAGCAAACTTAAATCAGGCTTGCGCAACGGCAAATATTTTTTTTGATCAAATTTAAAAAATTTACTTTTTACCTCTTCTATTTCCCCTTTCTTCTTCATTTCATCGGTTATCTTTACCAACTCGCAAGGAGTCGGGCCGAAATGGTTTCTGATATAGGTCGCTCCGATCAATTGCTCTTCATATTTTTCGTAATAGTCAAAGTCAATGAAGTATAAGAGTTTATTTAAAACGCTTTCTCCGACATTAGGCTTGCTCCCGACTTTTGTTAAGATGTAAAGTAAAACCTCTTTAAATTTTTTAAGATTTTTTTGGGGGACGCTAATCCTAATCACTCTATCTTTTTCTTTAGGCTCTATTCCCGCCTTTTCAATTTTTACCACAGGAACGGTATTTTTTTCCTGTAAAAAATCTTCAAACGAAATGCCAAAAATTCCGGCAAGCTTTTTCGCTTCGGAAATAGTAATATCTTTAGCTCCTTGCTCTATCTGGACATAAGTAGGACGGGAAATTCCTAAACTAGACGCCAAAAATTCCTGGGTCAGGTTGTCTTTTTTCCGCAATTGTTTGATAAAATCTGAAAGCATAATTTAAAAATATTTTATGCCTTGATTTTAGCTTTTGTAAAGATATTTGTCAATGCCTTTGTAAAGATTATTTACAAAATCTAACAAGGGTCTAACCCTCGCAAGCTACGCCGTTACTAAAAACTGGCAGAAGCCCCGCCTCCGCTCTTGCGATAGCTACGGCGGGCAAAGCGGGCCTTGGCCAGTTTTTTGCTAGTTATCCACAACCGATTTAAGAAAGCTTGCAGAATGCCGGTATTGAGAGTTTATGGGCGCTAGATTTACTCTATCGCCTTCATTAATGGAGGTAAAATATCTTTTTTGCGGGACATCGCTTTTTCAAGGTAAACGGAACCGTTCACAACTTTTTTATTGAAAGCTTTTTCCATTGGTTCAATGTCTCCGGCAATCAAAATTTCCGAACCCTCGTTCATAATATCGGTGATCATTAAAGCTGCGAAAGAAAAACTTTCTTTTTGCACGATTTCGGCCATTTTTTCCAAAAGCTCTATTTTCCTTTCCTTGGCTTCTTTTAGTTCCACCACTTCTATTTGTCCAATGCCGAATTTTTTTCCGCCAGCCTCAAAAGCTTTGAAATCGGAATAAATTATTTTTTTGGCATCCAATCCTTTCAGGCTCGCTTTTTGTTTTTTTATTTCTATGCCGAATTTTTTCAAATTCTTTATTTTGGCTTTTACTCCCAGCTTTTTGGCAATTTCTATGTCTGTCTTGGTAGTAGTAGCCGATTTAAAAACCACCGTGTCCGACAAAATAGCTGAAACTAAAAGCCCGGCCAATTGCGGAGTAATCTTGAATTTTTTATCAGCCATCATTTTTTTGGCAACCAAAGTCGCGGTTGAACCGACCGGCTCGGCACAAACAATAATAGGTTCGGAACAGATAAAGTTTATTTTGTGGTGATCTAAAATTTCAATGACCTTGGCTTCTTCAATCCCGTCAGGACTTTGGCTTTTTTCATTATGGTCAACTAAAACCAGTTTTTGGCCAGCCATTGATTCCAGCTTGACCGGAGCTTTCGCCTTAAAATAATCCAACACGAATTGGGTTTCCGGATTGATATCCCCAAAAACAGCAGGGACGGCATTAAGCTTGCCCATTTTTTTTAAATAAGCCGCATAAGCAATCGCCGAACAAACCGTATCAGTGTCAGGCGACTTATGACCAATAACATAAACTATTTCTTTTTCCATGGGTTTTTTAAAATTATTTAACAGGGTAAATCTCTTATTGATTTCTATCCTATCAAAAATCAGCCGTTATTGCCAAGAAATCCAGTCCAATTCCTGCAAGGATTTAATCCCTCGGATTTCCAATTCTAGGGGTCTAACCCCTCGGCGTCCCTTTTGGTATTCCATACAAAATCATTTCCATATTATCCTGCGGGGGTCCGACCCCCGCATTTTTTAGAAAGGGTTAGACCCTTTCTGGTCTTTTTTTAAACTTTCTATCTATGGCTTGAGCCGATTGCTGGGCTTTTCCAGAAATAGCGGAAATATGACAGCTTTACTATTTCACTGGTTACGAAATAGCAGGAAACTAAAAGCGCGACGGTTAGCAGCTGGCCGGCGGCTGGCGCTGCGAAATGGAAAAATCCTTGGCCAAGGAAAGTAAAGGGCAGAGAAAAAATTATCAAAGCGTCTAAAATAGTGAATAGGATAAGGGGCAATCCGGGTCTTTTTGCTTTTAGGAAAAAATGGCGCGTACGGATTATGAATATTAAAACAATTTCGGTAAGAATGCTTTCAATGAACCAAAGGGTTTGGATGGTGCTGGGCGCGGCTTTGTAAAAAATGGCGAAGAAAATAAAATCAAAGATCGTGCTGATCAAGGCCAAGACCACAATATAAGGGACAGATTGGCTTAGCTGGTAATATTTCGGTTTTTTAAGCTCTTCCGGGTCAACATTGTCGCTAGCTATAGAAATTAGCGGAAAATCGGATAAAAGATTGCCCAGCAAAATTTGGATGGGCAGCATCGGTAAAAAATACTGCTTAAGCAAGACCGGTATCAAAAGAGAGATAACGGCGATTGAATAAAAATTGCCGAAATTGCTGGCCAAAGCGCATTTTATATATTTGTTTATATTGGAAAAAATAGTGCGCCCGGTTTTGATGCCATTGATAATGGCCCGCAAATCTTTTTCCAGCAAAACGACATCGGCCGCCCCGCGAGGAACATCGGCCGCCTCTTTTACTACGATTCCGACATTAGCTATTTTAAGGGCGGGAGTGTCGTTGATTCCTTCTCCCAAAAATCCCACCTCAAACTTTTTTTGCAAACTTTTGATTATATTTAATTTTGTCTGCGGAGAAACCCTGGCAAAAACGGAAAAACTTTCGCAGGCTTCGGCAAAATCGTTTTCGGACATCGCCTCCAATTCTTTTCCTAAAATAACTTCACTTGAATTTTTAATAAGGCTGACCTGCTGGGCCACCGTAGCCGCCACTTCCCTGCTGTCGCCAGTTAAAATTTTTATCTTTACTCCCATTTTTCGGGCCAAGCTGACCGCCTCTTTGGCAGTATCTTTCAAAGGATCAATAAACGAAAAAAATCCCAAAAAGGTTAAGCCTTTTTCGTCGCTTTCCAAATATTTATTCTTATTCTTGCTTATTTTCTTAAAAGCAACAGCCAAGCTGCGTTTTCCTTGCTTTCCATCCTTTAATAATTCTTCTTCTGCCTCTTTTCTAGTTAATCCTTCTTCAAATTTAGAACATAGATCCAAGATAATCTCCGGCGCTCCTTTAACTATTAAAAATTTGTCCCCTTTTTCGTCTTCTATCAACGAGCTGGCGCGCATGCGGACGCTGTCAAATTGGATATCAAAAACTTCTTTAAATGTTTCCATTTGATGCTTCAACGAATAAGAAGCTTCTTTTAATTGGGCTTTGTCAAAAGGATTGGCCAGCGATTCTATATCTTCTTTCATTGACGATGAGGCTAAAAGAGAGAATAACAGGCATTTGTCTTTATCAGCGGAAAAAATCCTATCAAGGCGAAGCTTGTTCTCGGTCAGAGTACCTGTTTTATCAGTGCAAAGTATCTCAATGTCGCCCAAATCTTCAATGGCCGACAGCCTTTTAACCACTATTTTTTCTTTGGCCATCTTTACCGCCCCTCTGGAAAGGGCAAAAGTGACGACCAAGGGCAAGGCCTCGGGAAGAATGCTTACGATTAAGGCAATGGAAAAAACCAAGAATTCCGAAAAATTAGTCCGGCCGGAATTGATGGCAAGGTCGGCCAAGAAAACCAAAAAAATAGTTGAAACAACTATTTTTAAAATAATATTGGAAAAATGGAATAGATTTTTTTCGTAAGCGCTTTCCCTGGAAGACCCGGAAACCAATTTGGTAATCTCTCCGAAAACAGTATCTTTTCCAGTAGCTATCACTACCCCTTTAGCCTTTCCGGAAATGGCCGAAGTTCCGGCAAACGCAATATTTTTCGCTTCAAATATTTCTTTTGCTCCGCTGGCGATAGCTTGTCCGTTTTTTTGGACGGGAACCGATTCTCCGCTTAAAATAGATTCATCTATTAAAAAATTTTCTTCTTTGATGATCCTTGCATCAGCCGGAATAATGTCTCCTGATTCCAACATTAGAATATCTCCGGGGACAAGGAGTTTTTTATCTATGCTCAATTCAATTCCTTTTCTTAGGACTCTGGCCTTGGAAGAAAAATATTTCTTTAAAAGAGAAACAGCATGATGAGCGCGGCTTTCCTGCAAAAATCCCAAGGAAACATTGATAAAAATAAAGGCCAAGATCACCAAGCCGTCGGTTTTTTCAGCGCTTCCTCTTATTAAAAAAGATAAAACGGCCGCGGCAAGAAGCAAATAAAAAAATGGAGATTTGAATTGTCTGAAAAAAATATCAACCAGCCCTGTCTCTTTCGCTTTTGTTTCATTCGGGCCATATAACTTGAAACGCTTTTTAGCTTCAATATCCGATACCCCGTTTTCGGATGTTTGAAAATCGTTCAAGACTGTTGATACATCTCTACCTGTGTATTCTGAGAATTTCATATTCTTATATTCTATCAAAATATACCCCGGCATTCAAAACAAAAATTCTGCAAGGGTCTAACCCTTACAGAATTATAAATGG
>CAIMDX010000014.1 GCA_903839905.1 uncultured bacterium | reverse complement strand
CTTAATAATGCCGGGTCCAAAACATCGGGACGATTAGTAGCCGCTAAAACGATTAATTTGTCATTCGGCTCAAACCCATCCATTTCAGTAAGCATTTGATTCAAAGTCTGTTCTCTTTCTTCGTGTCCGCCGCCAAAAGCCGGGCCTCTGACTTTGCCGATACTGTCCAGCTCATCAATAAAGATTAAGCAAGGCTGGTGCCTTTTTGCCGTGGCAAAAAGGTCCCTAATCCTGCTGGCTCCCACTCCCACGAAAAGCTCTACCAAAGAAGAGCCTGCTATGGAGATAAAAGGAACTTTACTTTCGCCGGCAACAGCACGGGCCAGCAAAGTCTTGCCTGTTCCGGCTGAACCAACCAATAAAACTCCGTGAGGAATTTTGGCTCCCATTTGGAGATATTTTTTGGGATTTTTAAGGAAATCCACTATTTCTTCCAACTCTTGCTTGGCTTCCTGCAAACCGGCGACATCCTTAAAGGTAATCTGCTCTTTAGGACCTCCTTCGGCTCCGAAAAGCTTGGCGCGCGCTTTGGTAAAATCAAAAGTCTGCATCGCCCCGCTTTTCGCTTGGCGAAAGATCATAAAAAAGAATATTCCGAAAACCAGCAATGGCAAAACTGTGAACAAAACCGGACCAGCCCAAGACCAAAAGTCAACTTCTGTTTTAAAATCAATATTTACCTGATTCAATCTATCCTTGTTCACTCCGTAATTTGACAAAGCCTGGTCCAGAGTAGCTCCTGTTTCTTTAACAGCTTGGACCTTGGTATCGTCTTGGTAGACAATGCTCAACTGGTCTCCTGTAACTGTAACCTGCTTTACCTTACCGTCATTGATCTCTCTGACCAATTGGGTAATGGTTATTTCTGCTGGTTTTTCCTCTGAGGAGCCGCCAAAAAAACCCGAGGCTATTGCCAAAAGCAAGAAAATGAAAAAAACAAAAATAATATTTTTGGCTAAATTGGAAGCCGGCCCTTTTGGAACTTTCATAAAATTTCTATCTTGCCAAGAAAATATAAAGACTTGGCAAATTTTTAATTTCCGGTTTTAACGGCTTGCTTTAACCTTAAAGACATCCAGTGTCTTTGAGGCTGGAAGCTCAAAATTTGGAAATTATATTCTTTGTCTATTTCCAAAGCTTCCTTCATTTTTTCTTCGGTTCCAAATTCAGAGATATGAATCAAGCCCTGAATTTTAGGCTGGCTTTCTTTTTGAGGCAAAACTAATTGAACAAAAACGCCGAAAGTATTGAATTTAACCACTTTACCTTTAACTTCATCGCCCGTCTTCAACTCAAGCTCTTGCCATGGGTCGGTCTTTAAGGCTTTCAAAGAAAGAGATACTCTTCCCTGCGCGATATCAATAATCTTGGCTTTTACTTTTTGGCCAATCTTCACAACTTGGCTCGGATTTTCTATCAATTGCCAATCCAGCTCGGAGATATGGGCCAAGCCTTCCAATAATGGAGCGGCTTGATCCGACTCTTCGGTTCCGGCCGGAGAAAACTTAACGAACGCGCCGAAATCAACAATACCGGAGATCATTCCCTCTACAATATCTCCAACCTTTAAGTCTTGAATAGCCTTTTGGATATTCTCCCCTTCCTGCGATTGTTCGGTCAAGATAATCTGGCCGGCTCTTTCATCGTAGTCTAAAACCTTAGTCATTAGATCCTTGCCCATGAAAAGCTGTAACTTTTTGAGAATTTCTGTTTTATCTCCCTGCGGTACTTTAGGAAAGTTAACCGGGGATAATTGGGAAGTCGGCAAGAAAGCCGGGATACCGGAAATTTCCGTTATCAACCCTCCTTTGTTCACCTTGGAAATCCTTACCTTGAAAACTTCTTGAGCTTCTTTAAGCTCCTTGATCTTTTCCCAAGTAGTCTCCTCCATGGCTTCTTTTATAGAAAGCTCAACATAGCCTTCTTCATTTTCAGCCTCTTTGACTTTGGCTGAAATTTTATCGCCGGCTTTGAGATTTTTTAGAATGCTTCTTGCTTTTTGGTACTCTTGGCCAAAGATTATTCCAACTTTGCAGGGTCCCAAGTCAACAAAAAACGACATGCCGTCTTGAGCGATTACGGTGCCTTCCAAAATTTCCCCTTTCTGGGGCACTCTAAGCGTATCAACTGTTTTTATGGTTTCTTCTGTTTTCATAACAGTCTTTTTATAACACAAAATATTTTACGAATCAATAGCTTCCAGCCTTGCTTTTATTGGTTTTAGCCTTCATAAGCTAAAATTCAAATAAATCCTTATTTGTTCCACGATTGTTTCATAGCTATTGACATATAATCCAGTTTATATAATAATAGGGGGCAGATCTCACTCGTGAGGTTTTTTTATTAAATGTTCACTAACTACAAATTAATAAGCGCTGTCCTGATTGCCCTTTCCTGTCCTCTCTTTTTCAGTCTCAACCAAGGAGACGCTAAGGTTCTCGCACAACCGAACGAACTTGTCACATACCCAACCAATATGCTCGTTTTTGAAAAAAGCTGCATTTTAAGCAGTTTAGCCTATAATTCACCTAACCCGGCTAAGAAAATCGCCCTTTCCAAGATTCCCAAGCAATTGAATGTAGTCTTAACGGCTTATTCCTCTACTATAGAAGAAACTGATAGCACTCCTTTTATCACTGCCAATGGCAGTATTGTCAGGGATGGCATTATAGCCAACAACTTGCTGCCTTTCGGCACGAAGATCAGGATCCCCGAGCTTTACGGTAATAAAATATTTACCGTGGAGGACCGTATGAATGCCAGAAAGAGCAAATACAATTTTGACATCTGGTTCCCCTCTCACGACTCTGCCACTAATTTCGGCGTAAAGAGAACCTATATTGAAATTATTGAAAGCTAATTTTTAAAGACTCAACCCAAAAACCGCGCCACTAATTACACTAGCGCGGTTTTTGTTATATCCCAAAAAACAATGAACGGCTCTCAAATCCGCCCGCAATAATCCGATTCAAACCCCCTATTCTTTATCAGTAAACACTATAAGCCGATCGGCGCGAACTTGCTTCGCTATATCCAAGGATCCCGCGCAAGTAATGAGATTAAGGTGTGCTTTCCCGTCAATTGAGCCAAACACGCCAGAAGCGTCCTCGTCTTTACCATAGATTTTAATCTCGCGCACAACAAAAATAATAGCCGACCCTTTTTCATCTTCAACGGATATCTTATCGCCTTTATTCAATTTATATAAATTATCAAATGCCGCTGGTATATTCCTTTTCCAGCCAGAATGTCCGGCAATAACGGCGCTGCCATTTTCTCCAGGACGAGGTCCGAGCTCAAACCAAGCTACTTCAGCAGGACCTTTTGTCACATCCATTGCTCCTTGAGGATCAAGACCCACATACTCAACTAAAGAATCAACATTGATCGCTGGAATTTTGAGACGCACCGGCAAACCGTAATTTGCTTGTTCTTGTCTTGACAAAACGACGGCATTTTCAATAGGCAGTGTTGAGTTGCCTTGGATGGATCTTTTAGAGATGGAATAAAAAAGAACTGCAAGAAAAAACGCTAGCCCTATAATGATAACTATTAGAAGTATTCGTCTTGATAAAATTTTAGATCGCATAAATTAAAATATTCATGAAAATAAAGGCCCCGCTTTGGCAGGGCCCTTACTGTCTCTATGTCAAACATATTTTGTTGACCCCGTAATACGAAACTAGATCTTGCGTTTTTTTAGAGCCAGAACAAATAAGATTGAAACCAGCATAAAAATGCTAAAAAATATGACTATACCCCATGGGATGCTTTTCCCTCCAGAAACAGATCCCGTATTCGGCAATTTTGGAACGGCAGCGGCCACAACAACGGTAGCAATCGCAAAATCTCTTGCTGTCAGACCATTAGCCTCGCCACTCGCTATGACGGTATTTGTCGTGGTTTTGACAAGATTTGCTTGACAGGTATATGTCCAAGTTTCAGCGGGATCAAGCTTTGAGTCGCCATTAACGTCGCCGGAAATATATTTCACGGATTCGCATTTATCATCAGTGAGACGAACATTGCTTAACGCGACTGTTCCCGGGTTGGTGACTTTTTTAGTATAAATAACCATTCCCCCTCCGGCAGGCAATATCAACGAGCTTGGAATTTTTGTCACATGGATCAAAGGAGGCACTATCGGTACGCCAACAACAACCGTTGCGCTTGCAATGTCGGTTGCGCTCAGCCCATTAGCCAATCCGGTGGCCACAACCGTGTTCGTGTGCGTTTTTGAAAGCGTCGCAGAACAGCGATATACCCATTCTTCGTTCAAATCAAGCTTGGAATCAGTATTGGCGTCGCCGGAAATAAAAATTAAAGGACTGCAGGAATCATCAACCATCGTTATGTTTGTTACCGGAACCGTTCCTATATTACGAAGCGTGTAGGTATATGTTACTAAGCCTGGGCCATCCGGTAAGACCAGAGGGCTGGGAATTTTTACCACATCAATGATTGGCGGCACAGACGGAACATAAGAACCGTCAAGACCCGATGAATATTGGACGGCGTAGGCATTGGTCACAGCGCAGGTCGCGGTATTACCCGCGGTCACAACTACGCTGGCGCAAGTATCGTTGGTCTTAGTCCAGCCTGTTGCCAGAGCACCTTCGGTAATGGCGTAAGTACCCGTGGCTAAATTATTGATCGTTTTGCTGCCGGTACCGCCAACCGTGGTGATAGAGAAAGCCGAAATGCTACTTGCTGCCGGTGCCGGTAAAGTTGAATATTCCGTTGCCGCTGACTGCCGTCTTAGTGATGGTGATTGATCCAGTGGTAGTAGGAGCTGCCGTGCACGTCGGCCCGGAAATGTTATTGCGATCTGTCGTCAAAGCGCCGTCAAGCGATAAAATCCGACCGTCAACGGTTGCGTTGGAAACCACGGTAATATCACGCTGAGCGATGAGAGTTCCTGCGAATGTGCTGCCGGAGGCGATAGTAGCATCCCTGCCAATCTGCCAAAAAACATGGCAAGGTTGCGCTGTGCCGGCCATAATCACCGAGCCGGAAAAAATCATATCACGCCCAACTTGAAAAACCCAAACATCGTCGTATCCGCCATCAAGAGTGATCGTTCCGGTAAATGTAGTATCGGAGGCCACGGTCCATACACCCGGCGCCGGACTCCAAGGAGTCCCTTCCCACACCCCGCTAGTACCTTGGCCTGCCAAATCATTGAAAGCGTTCAAAGCATCCGTCCGAGCCGTATTAGCCAAGGAAGTTGCCCCGAAGTGTTGCGTGCCGCCGACCACCCAGGTTCCGGTTCTTGAAGCCTCAAGGCCCACGCTAAGACCCAAATTTCGGGAAACGACAGTACCGGTGCTGGCAGCGCTCATTGACGGAGAGGCCAAAACCGAGAAACTCGCCGCAGTGTCTAATTCAGGCAAACTAGCCGCCGCATATGCAGTAGCCGGACCGGCAAAATTAGATGCAAACGCGACAGCCAATACGGTTATTAAAGCTTTATTAAACATTTTCATACTTTTTATTAGTGTACAAGTAAATAAGATCTAGTTATTGGTCCGAAATATCCTAAGGACGGATTAATCCCTGCTTTTGCTTGAAATTTAGCTAATGCCGCGCGCGTGAGCTGGCCAAAAATCGTTGTCTCGTTTCCTAACGAACCTAATCCATTTAAGGCGACTGTATAACCATTGGTATTGAGCCAAACTTGAAGTGCTTTTACATCATCTCCCGTTGATCCAACCGTAAGGTTACGATTAAAACTCGCATTCATATTGGCTCTTATCAATTCCATGATTTTTGCAATCAATTCTTCACGATCGGCTGTCACGCTAAGCGATGTTCCCGATGCTGGCGCAGCAGCCGTAACGGAACTATTAGAAACTGCAGAGTTTGCCGTTGATGATGTTGTCGTCGCGACAGTTGCAGACGCAGCGGCGGTGGCAGAAACAGCCGGTGTCAAGGTCTGGACTAGCGCCGAAGACGAAGAAGTTGCCACGATAATAGCGTTTGAATCCAGCGTAACTGCTGTTTGGGCCAAGGCTCGACCGTTGAGTTGCGCGCCGGTATTTAACACAACTGCTGTTTGATCTAATATATTTCCATTGAAAACAGCTGTCGTACCGATGGTCGTTTGACCGGCAACAACCCAGAAAATATTATTAGCCTGTGCGCCGCCGGCGAGGATTATCTTCGCAGCGGAACTGATATCAAGATTTTGCGCTATTTGGAATATCCAAACATCATTCGCGGCGCCCGAGAGAGTAATATCCGTTGGTATTGTTACGCCGGTACCCCATTTATAGACGCCGGGAGCAAATGTCAGACCGCCGATATTTCCGGCACTCAATTCAGTAACATCAGGCGCCCGGCCCACGGCGTTGGTGTACGCGGTTTGCATATCAAGCACCGCCATGGTCAAATTAGCAGAAGTTGGATCAGCATAACCGGGGGCGTATACTTTTCCGGTTACTAAAGTTGATAAGGAAAACGCACTCGCTGCAGGAAGAGTTAGTGCAAATCCTGTTATGTAACTTGCAGCTGCCGGACTAATTCCAACATCCCCAACAATAGAAGTAGATCCGGTAGTTGAAATCCCTGTCTTTGAGAGGATCACAAAATTACCCGCTGATCCAAGATCTACTGTTGCCGGACTTGCCGCAAATACAGCAGTCGGCCCAACCAAACTAAACGCAAACACAACAGCCGATACAACTGTTGAAACTTTATTAAATCTTTTCATATATTTTGTTTATTATTTTGCTTATTGCTTATTTATTTTTTATTGCAATTTTTAAAAGAGGACAGCCTTGACTTAATTTATTTATGGCAACGCCATCAAAATAGAATGGTAATAAATTTCTTCAACGCTTTTATTATACTATAAAATTTATTTACATCAAATGTTAAGTGGATAAATCTATTGCCAAAACAAAATCCACGCCACACAAACGAAACTCCAACGACTTTTGAACGGCTTTTTTGGCCAAAACATTGAATAAAAATATACCGTAAAAATAGCGCTTCTTTTAAAAGTATATCCTCCCCTTCCCGAAATTTTTACAATATCTATATCATTTTATTTAATTATGACAGCCGCGATAAGCCAGTAAACCAGCATCGCCAAAAGCGTAGTCCATTCAAAAACGCTGGCCAGCACTTTCGTAACTCCGAAAACAGCCAAGAAAAAAGCAACAAGGAATGTCGTAACGCCGTAAATAAAACTACTGAATCAGGCCGCCGGATTAAAACCCATCAACTTTAAAACAAACCGCAGTAACAATACCACTTCCAGGAAAGACAAAATATACCAAATAATTTGCATACCGCGGTATATCGGTTTTGTCGTGGAAAAATTATATAAATCCATATTTTTATTGGTTATCGCTCCCTTCTTTTCGCCGCTTTAGCTACTTTTGCCGTGTCTTTAACCGCGTCCCGCTTCACTTCTTTCACCGAAGAGCTAATCGCCTCCCAGTGCTCTTTCATATCCCGCGCCAACGCGTTTATTTCTTCATTACCGGCTTTCATCGCTTTCTTGTATTCTACCGCCACGGAATCAATAATTTCCCGATAAACGGCTTCGCTAATATTATCCGCCGCTTCAATCTTTTCAATAACATCTCCCTTCATCTTAATCGCCCAAGCCTTGGAGTGCTTTTGATTCTTCTCCCCTTTCGGGCCAAAGAAAAAAAATGCCGAAGCCGCCAAACCAGCAAGGCTCGCGCCCAAAACTACTAAATTGACCGCGTTAGAACCGCTTTTTTTTGTTTCACTTTTCATTGTTTTAAAAATTAATTATTAAATGCTATTAATTAACCCTTCTTAATGCCGTTACCGCCAAACTTTGGCAATGTCTACTGCTTTGGTGGATATTACATTCCATTCTTTTTTTGTCGCGTCATACTCAACATTAGAAACATTAGCTTTCCAAACATCGCCTTCCGTTAAATCACCGTAAATCGCCATTGAAGGATTTTTGCTGTCGCCGCATTGGTAATTAAGCCGCTCGTTTTTAGAGTTGCTCACAGTCGCGCCTCCCATAAACGAACAGATTTCTCCGCTGATAAGTTGAAGCTGTATTGCCCAACCTTGGATATTATTTTTCCAAAGCTCGCCTTTTGGCAGTGCCTTTGCGGGTTGTAATAAAAATCCGCCGTTGCCCGTAACAATATCAACACCGCAGATTAATAATTTTTCGTTTGGCAAAACAAAACAAGGATCAGATATTTCGTTACCGGTAATACAGCGATAAGCATCCACCCGATTAGCCATATTGGATCCCTCGTAACAATCGCCGTCAATTGTTGTCTTGTACTGTGTCACGCCATCGCGATGCGGTTGATAAGTTATAATTTCGGTTTTAGTTACAGCAGTTTGCACATCGATAAACTTAAAAGTGGAAATGATTTGGTTAAGGATTTTTATTTCCGGCTCATTATTAATATCATATTTTCCATCACCCGCCGCGCCGTCTGGAATTATTTCCACTTTGCCTTGATTGACGGAAAACGCAACTGTCACGCATTTGCCAGCATTCGTTGTTGAATAATCGACAACCGAATATGTGTCTTGGCCTTTTCCATCGCTGCCGCCAGCATAAGATATCCCCCCTCTTTTCCTAAAATTAATGCCATTTATAATCACATTTAGATCGCTCTCTATATTATTTCTCGCCAAAAAAGAACAATTTTCCGAATCGGATTCTTTTGAAACATTGATAATAATGGATTTTGTTGATGATAAGGTTAACGATCCACCCAAAGAATTTAAATTGGATTTTATATCAACCGGGTATTTTAACTCAAACCCATAATCATTATTGCTGTAGGTTTGCCAATTGGCGGTATCGCTTGTTAATACTTGCATTGAAGTTTGCGGCGGCGGCGTTTTTTGTTTGGCCGTTTGCGTAACATAAAAATACGCGCCCACGCTGGCCAGCGCCAGCACCGCGATCAAAACCGCCAATATCGCCGCGAATCCTTTTTGTTCATTTTCCATAATTTTTTTATTTTATGATTATTTTTTTAATTACCGCCAAACTTTGGCTATGTCTACTGCTTTGACCGACAATACATTCCATGCTTTTCCCGCCGCGTCGCGCTCGATACTGGAAACATTAGCTTTCCAAACATCGCCTTCCGTTAAATCACCATATATTACCATTGATAATTTGGCATTACCGCAATTATAATTCATCCGCTCATTCTCTGCATTAACCCCCGTCGCACCACCCATAAAAAAGCACATTGTCCTGTCCGCCAATTGCACCTTTTCCGCCTGCCCTTCCAAGTTCTGCGCCGTGCGCGCCAAAATTTCGGTTTTAGTCACAACGGCTTGCGAATCAACGAACTTGAATGTGGAAACCATCTGGTTAAAAATTGCCGCATCTTTTTCTTTGGAATTTTTAATTCCGTCTAGCAGCGCCAGGATTTGATCTTGGTCTGTCAGCTCGTTGCCATAAATATTCCTTCCATCCTTCATTGGCGAAGCTATACCTTTGGCTGTAATCCCTTGCATTAATGAAAAACAATTTTTCTGGCTGTTGCAAGCGTAATAAACAATCGCTGTAAGCCATTCGTTATCACCGGACCCCCTTATTGCCCAATATTGTTTTTCAAAATCAACACCGTTAAAACTAATATTTTCCGACGATATCATTTTTTGTTGGTCTGCTCCGGAAGCTGGAACAACGCCCCACGCTCCCTGGAACGCAAGAGTATCCGCTCCCCTCGCTATAAAACTAACAGCCTCGGATCCGGTCCCCTTTTTGCTAAAATTCACCTCCGCCGAATTTAAATTCTCGCCGGATGTTTGGTAGTCATTTGGATATTTTATTTCATACAAACCGCTACGATAAATCTGCCAATTAACGATACTGCCCTGAACAGCAGCATTCTGCTCGTTTTGTAACGATTGCATCTCCGCCGCGGCTTTTTGTTTGGCATTCTGAGCAGAATAAGCGTAAACGCCCACGCCGGCTAAAACAATCGCCGAGATAATCAGGATTATTAGCGATATCGCGAATCCTTGTTGGTTGTTTTCCATATTTTTTTTATTTTATGATCGGCTTATTATTCCGCACTATTTTTATTTGTTCTTATGTCAGTAAAGCCGCCAAAGAACCGATAACATTACAATTCGCTATAAAAAACTTCTTGCGATATGATTACATACGAAATTAGGGAAGCCCAACCAAAAAGCCCCGATTTTCGGAGCTTTGGATTTATGCACGATGCATTAAGCCGTTATTTCATCGCTACTACCATTTTGGATGGGCCAAAACGATAAATGTTCAGATAAAGATAGAATATATCCGGCGGTAAATTCTTATCTCTCTTTTTCTATCTGAATGCAAAAGCCATCAACACAATAGTTAAAGCGTTAAGAATCACTAATAATACTTTTTGTGAGGTTGGTGGAAGAGGATTCCATAAAATATAGATCGTGTAGATTATTGCAACAATCGCTGCACCGAGAAAGTTTCCTTTTATCATATTTTTGTAGTTAGGTTAATTAGGTTTTTGCGACCTTTGTGAGATGTTAAAGAACGAACTTGGTTTATCTATACCATAAATCACAACGACAAAAAAGTTCTACTTCAATGACTAAAAATTTTCTTTCCCCACAAAATATGGTTAGAACCGATGACTATTGTGAAGTTTTACAACGAAGCTCGAACCTCTCGCTTCCCGCCAAAAAAATCACCGCATTGCCCCCTGCCTTCGCTAAAGCTACGGCGGGCAAGCAAACACAATGGACGGCGTTAGCCAAACTGACAACTATTTTGAGCATATCTCAAAATTTTGTGCCCAGGGTGGGAGTCGAACCCACAAGCTCTAAGAGCAAGAGATTTTAAGTCTCTCGTGTATACCATTCCACCACCAGGGCGCAATTTTGCTTTGCAAAATTAGTTATTAGTATCTAGCTTTTAGTTCCTAGATTGCGTCTAAAAACTAACAACTGAAAACTATTAACTAACTTGAGGCCTGGGCGGGATTTGCACCCGCGTTAACGCTTTTGCAGAGCGGCCCCTAGCTGCTTGGGTACCAGGCCTTATAAATTTATTCTATATCACAACTCTCGTCTTTTTTGGAGTCTTGATCTTTAATCTCGGCCAAAAGCTCTTCTACTCTGGACGCTTCGGCTATTTTTTTCTCTCTGAAAAACTGTATTTTAGGAACAGGCCTCATCCTCAATTTTTTATTTAAAAATTGCTGAAGATTATAAATATTGTGATTCAAGGATTGGAAAACATCGCTGGTTTTTTCCTCGGGCAAAACCGAAATATAAACATTGGCCACTTCCAAATTGGAGGGCACATATACCCTGGTTATCGTTACTAAAACATCAACCGGAAACTCGCCTTCCCGTAAAAGGATCTTTCCCAGCTCTTGTTGTATCAAACTTTGTACTTTTTCAACTCTCCACATTTGAATATCGAATTTTAGATCGTTCGTTTTCGAGCGAATTTTTAATCTTCAATCTTTTGATCTTTGATGGTTTACAATCCTCTTCTCATCTCTTCTTTATAAAGCACCAACATATCTCCTTCCTGGACCCTTAGATCGCTTTCGTATTGAATGGCACACTCGCTGCCTTTCTTGGCCATCTCAACTGTTTTTTTATTTATCTGCAAGGTTAGCATCCTGCCATGACCGATCTTCAACTCATTGCGCCAAACCTCCAAGCGGAAACCTTTTTTGAATTCTCCTTCAATAACCTTTCCGCCGATAATCTGACGGTTCTTTTCGGTCAAAAAGATAACAAGAACTTTCATTTTGGCGACATCGGTCCTGACTAATTCCGGAGCCAAAGCTTTTTCCATAAGCTCTCTAAGCTTTTGGGAAAGCTCGTAAATTATTTGGAATTCGTGGACTCTGACCTTTTCTCTTTCGGCCATTGCTTGGGCAATCTTGTTGGTTTTGACCCTGAAAGCGATGATCGCGCCTTTGGTATTTTTGGCCATCTTGATATCTGTTTCGTTAACATCCCCCACTTCGGCTTTGGCTATCCTTAAAATAACTCTCTCTTGAGGCAAAGTTTTCAAAATTTCTTTGATGGCTTCCAACGATCCCAAGAAGTCCACTTTTAAAATAATATTCAAAACTGTTTTGCCGGCTGTTATTGCTTCGGATTGAAATTCGGTTTTTTCTTCTTCTTTTTTGATATTGGCTTGGGCTTCTTCCAGATTATTGTAAGCGCTGACTTGTTCTCCCACCCAGGGAATTTGTTCAAAACCGATAATAACCACGGGATCGCCGGGCAAGGCTTCTTTAACCTGCTCGCCTAGAAAATTTTCCAACATTTTTACTCTTCCGGCAGCCGAATCAGTGCCAATAGCCTGGCCCAAAACAAGCTTACCTTCTTGGACCAGCAAAGTTGCTGTCGCTCCTCTTTTTGAGTCTTGGTAAGACTCAATAATAACTCCTTTGACCGGCTTAGAAATATCTGCTTCTATATTAGCCATTTCCGCCATCAATAAAATCATTTCCAAAACATCTTCTACTCCCTGCCCGGTTTTGGCTGAAATTTCCAATGCCGGAACTTGTCCGCCGTTGGACTCAACAACAACCTCTTCTTTCATTAACTGCATCTTTACCTTCTCGGGATTGGCATCTGGCTTGTCTATTTTATTCAACGCGACAATGATCGGCAACCCGGCTGCTTTGGCATGCTTGATCGCTTCTTTGGTTTGCGGCTTGATTCCCTCGGCGGCGTCTATCACTAAAATAGCAAAATCGGCCGCTTTCGCGCCGCGCGACCTTATAGCTGAAAAAGATTCATGACCCGGAGTATCTATAAAAGTAATCTTTCTATTTCCCTGGCTTTTATTTTTAGCTGGCACCGTTATCTGATAAGCGCCCACATGCTGGGTGATGCCTCCTGATTCACGGCGCAAAGTGCCGAAATCTTTAATGGCCATTAATAAAGAAGTTTTGCCATGGTCAATATGGCCCATCACCACCACTACCGGCGGACGGACTATAATATTTTCATTTTTCGCTGGTTTTTTTATTTTAGCCATTTAGTGTATGCGATTTTAAACGCTTAAAAAATTTTAGCCTGCTCTATCGCCTGCTTTTCTTCTTCGGAAAGCTGATAACTGGAAATTCCTTTGATCAAAGGCTTGGCAAATATTCTATTCCCCTGCCTACCGCTTAAAGAAGTGAGGATGAAACCGCTGTTTTCTTTATCTAATAAAGCCAAGGAAAAACTTTGGTCGCCTCCCATTTCTTTGAACGGGTTAAAGCGAATCAATCCCATCTTTTGGAAAAAACGAGGTTCCGCTTTTTCAAATTTTTCCAGTCTGGCAGAAAGTTTTTTTATTTCCTCCTCAAGATTCTTAAAAATCATCAAAGCCTCTTCTAGGTTTTCTGGAACTTGTTTGGTTTGTTTCTTTGAAAAATTAAACATTGATATAAGTCGGCAATGATGAACTATTTTTAACGCGATGTAAGCCTTTTTAGCTCTAGCGAACTTGATTGCACTGAAAGAAATAAAGCTCGCCTTCGCGAAGTTTCGGCGGACTTCGTCACGCCGAAGCTTCGCTACGGCGAAGCGAAGGCGGTGATATTTTGCACTTTGCGCGAACCTTTTTTGAACGAAACAGCAACTGACTCGCCCCGCCGCCGCTCGCTAACGCTCGCCAGCCAGCAAAAAAATTTTCTTTACATTTTTTGATTTGCGCGCGACCAATTTTTTCT
>CAIMDX010000013.1 GCA_903839905.1 uncultured bacterium | reverse complement strand
TGTGATCGGGCAGATTGCCAATCACATGCAACCCGGACAGGGGATGGAAAATCTATCGATCAGTCTTCGCGCCGGCAACTAATCCTACCAGGCCGGTGATTAGCTGTTTGAACAAAAAGTAGTTTGGGGTCCCGGTGATTTTTAATGAATAAGGGACAGAAGCAGTAGCTAAAACTAAAATACCTATCAGGATCAAAGACGCCAAGATGCCTATTAAGATAAAATCGGGCTGGTGGGGTTTTTGGGGCGAGCCTATTTTTTGCATGGTCTTAGTTGAAAATTATTTAACAGGGTTTAGTTCTTCGGCATATTTTTTAAAAAGATTGCCTTTCTCCTGGTAATCGCGGAATAGGCTGAAACTGGTTGAGGCGCAAGACATCAGACAGATTTTTCCTTTTCGGGTGTTTTCGTAAGCTAGTTTTACGGCATCAGCCATATTGTCAACAAAGAAAGATTGAGGCAGATTTTTATCGTCTTTTGACTGTTTTTTAACCTCGTCCAATATTTTTTGCCCGGTTGTCGGAAACAAGATTAAAGTCTTGAGATTGCTGGATAAAATTTTCTTTGCTAGATTTTTAAAGGTTAATCCCCGGTCAAAACCGCCAAGCAGGATAGTTTCAACTTGGGGACCCAGAGCGTCCATTGCGGCAATTGCGCTTTGTTCAATTGTTGAAAGCGCATCATTATAGAAGGTTATTCCTGAATACGGCCCAATTTTTTCCAAACGGTGCTCCAGCGGCTTGAAATTTTTAATGGCCTGTAAAATTTTTGCTTCGGGAATTTTGAATATTTTTCCTGTTTCAATCGCGGCGGCCATATTCAACAAATTGAAATCCCCTTTCAAATAGGTTTTTTCCTGGCCGATGATTTTTTTCGCTTTTAAGGGATCAATTTCTATTTTCTTTGCCAAGCTGGTTTCGGCGATTTTCGCCACCTTTTCGTCGGCCGGATTGAAAATCAGCCAGTCATTTTTATTTTGCCAGCGGGTAATATTTGCTTTGGCCTTGGCATAAGCGGCAAAGTTTTTATAATAGTCCAGATGTTCCGGATAAAGATTCAAAAAAACCGCTATATGGGGGCTTTGCTTCAGTTCGGCCAATTGGTGGCAGGACATCTCATAAACGAAAATATCCTGCGGCTTAGCTTTCAGCAGAAAATCTAAAGCCGGCTTTCCTATATTTCCAACTAATTGGACTTTGGTTCGCCGAAGCCCAGCAGGGCGAAGGAGACCTTCTTTTAAAATCTTATAGGTCAGGGCGCTGGCAGTGCTTTTGCCTTTGGTGCCGGTAACGCCTATCACTTTGCCCGGGCAGTTTGCCAAAAAAATTTCGGTTTGGTTGGTAACTTTAGCACCTTTTTTTAATAACGGTTTAACGGCGCTTAACGGAATGCCAGGAGTTTTAATGACGACATCGTATTCCCCTATTGCGGTAAGGTAGTTTTTCCCGAGGAGGAGATCGATATTTTTATCCTGTGCCAATTCCGGAAACTTTTTTTGGAAAGCCTCCGGCTCTATTTGGTCAGCAATTCCCAGCCGGTTTTGAGGATAAAGTTTTTTAACCAGCTCAAAAGAGCTTTGCCCTTCCCTGCCAAAGCCCAAGATCAGCACCTTTTTCCCTTTAAGTTCCTTTAATTCCATTACTCTGATTATATTTTTAAAAGCGGTTTGCGTCAAAGTTGATGATTTTCAGCCAGAGAGATAAAATTGTAATTTCAATAAAAAAATTGACAATATCTGTCAAAATGTTGTAATATCCGGCAAAGGTCGCTCATTTAAATATAAGAAATAAAATGCACTATTTTGATTTAAAACCTAGCAAAAAAACAGAAAGAGAAAGAAGGATTAAGGAAGACAAAGTTATTGAGGCCATCAAATTTGGAGCTCACACTCCAGAGGAGATACAGTGCGCGCTGGGTTTGATGTTTTTTAAGAAAGAAGAGATAATCAAGATTTTGGATATCTTGGTTAGCCAAAAAAAGCTATGGATGAACCAATATAAGCGTCCATACAGAGAGAGCTATTCTCTTACAAAAAGATAAATATATTATATTGAGAAAAAATCCGCCCCTCGGCGGATTTTGTTTTTGGGTTGACAAAAGATGAGTTTATGTTTATAATATTTGAAATGATCGATGTTTCTAAAACAGCCGATCGATTGTAATTTTAAATAAAAAAATGAATAAAAATAAAGATATTTTTTGGAATTTTTGGACCATGAAAAAAGTTTTTATGGTTTTGGAAAAAGCCAAAAAAGAATCTCCAGAAAGGATGCTTTCCCTAAAGCAAATAGTGAAAGCAGGTTTTCCGGAATCCATTGGCGATAAGGCCGTTCTGAAGTTTATAACTTCAAATGCGGCCATACGCCTTGGCCAAAATCTTCAGAAAGGAGTTGTTGAGGCAAAGATCAACAACTTTGAAAAGCCGAAGACCGTATATTACGGTCTTCGGTAAGAAAAACAAAAAACGCCATCTCGGCGTTTTTTATTGTAGATGATTCCCGAGAGCTTGATCCTCGTTTTTTTACCAAAGGTTAGACCTTTGGGATATTGCAGAGGTTGGACCTTCGCAATGTATTCTTAAAGATATGGTTTTAAAATTTTGTTAAAGCCTTTTGGCAGGCTGTTTTGCCTGTTCCAGGAATTTAGTATTTTTTCCGCTTCTTTGGGCCAATTTTTCTTTTTTGGCAAAATATTTTTTTCAAAATAGTCTAGCAGGAATGGCAGATTGCCACTTGGCGATTCCTGGCGGGCCTTAACTAAACTTAAATAAAAAGAGATATTGCTTTCTTGGCGGGTGCCTATGCACTCCAAAGGTTTTATCGGCTTTTCCCCTATCAGTTCTTTGGTTGTTTCCAAAAGATTTTTGTTCTCAAATAAATTTTGTCCGAATATTTTTATAATTTCTTTTTTATCAATAAACGGATAAAGAATAATAAATGCGAAAAGGCACTTGGAACAATTAGCGCACCAGGTTCCTGTCGGGGTTTTTGTCCCGGAATAAGTTTTATAAGCTTCATTGCAGCTTATAAAAATCGGATGGTATTTTTCAAAATTAGCGAAAATCCTGGCTATTTGAATTTCGTAAAGAGGCCTTAAAAAGCTGAAATATTCAATTTGTTTTGCCAAATATTTTTGAGAATATTTTTTGAAAGATTTTTCAAAAGAAAAAGTTTTTGACCATTGGTGGTTTATGTTTTTATCCAAGTATTTTAAGGTGGCTTCGTTGGAGCTTGCCTCATTGGAAACCGCAATATAGCGGCAATCAAAAAGCGCGGCCGTTAGCGTTGTTAAGAAAGCCAGATAAGCGGAAAAAGGAGTGTGTCCGTTAAAATAGCCTTTTTGGTTAAGCTCAATGAGTTTCGGGTCTATTTGCCTCCGCGCGAAAACAGGATTTTCGCATCCGGCCGTTCTTATTATCTCTTCAGTATTTTTCGTTGGATTTAAGGCAAAACAAGTCAAATCTTTTTCAGTCCGTTTTAATATCTCCAAGGTTGCGGCCGAGTCTTTTCCCCCTCCCATTGGCACCAGTATTTTTTCGCTTATTTTTAAATTGGAAAATTTTAAGCCTGTTGGCTTTGTTGATGTTATCTTTAAAAATCCAGGCCCGTTGAAATTTATTTTATTCTCGTAAAAAAATTGGCCGAGGCCGTTTATTATCAGCCATTGCCACCATTTTTTTTGTTCGGCATCAAGCGCGCCGGCATTGATCATTATTTCGGGGGAACAGGCCGTTTTCCAGTAGCTGATCATCTCTGCCAAGCCAAGATTAAAAACCAGATTATCTAAAGTTTCTTTCCCTATTTTTTCAATTTGCGCAAGGCTCGCATTTTCAATCAAAATTTTCGGCTGGAATTTTATATCGGGCAATAACCGAAAATTAAAAATAATTTCAAGGCCTTTGCTTGAGATATTCCAATCGTATTTTTCGTAAATAAATTGAGGGTGTTTTTCCCTTAGAGTTGATAGTGGAATCATTATTTGCCGTAGCCGCTCATTAATCTTAAAACAGTTCCCAATATGGCGAAGACAATGCTGATTATCCAAAATCTCATTGTCACTTGAGGAGAAGACCATCCTTTGGCTTGAAAATGGTGATGGATCGGCGTGGAGAGCCAAATCTTTTTATGGCGTATTTTTTTTGATAGCAGCTGAAAAATAATAGAACCAACTTCAATGACCATTATGCCCGCGATTATGGGAAGAATGGCCACGGAATCAGTAAGAAAAGCCACTACCGCCATAGTAGAAGTTAATCCAAGACTTCCTGTTTCTCCCATATAGAATTTTGCCGGCGGGATATTAAACCAAAGAAAAGCAAAGAGAGCTCCGCAGATGATCGCGCAGAAAGTCGCCAAGTCGTAATTGCCTCCGGCAAAAGAGATGATCGTGAAAGCGCCGAAGATAGAAGCGAAAATTCCACCGGAAAGGCCGTCAATGCCATCAATGACCCCGCCAGCCCAGCTGGCAATCATCACAATCACGAAAAGAGGGATATATAATATGCCGATTGAAACATCAATACCTTCGGGAAAATTGAAAAGCAAAGGAATATGGATGGTCATCCAGCCCAGTTTGTAATAGAACCACCATCCTCCAACCAGTCCGATTAAAGAGACGACAGACAGCCTTCTCCAGAAGCTCAAACCTCCTCCGATATATTTTCCTTTGCCATAGACAGTTAAGGCGTCGTCAACTAATCCTAAAATAGAGCTGGCTACAAGCGTAAATAGCGGCAGCCGAGTCCCTTCGCGGGAAAGAAAATTAAAATTTTTCAACCACCAAGGATTTTTTATAAAGGAAAGAAGAAGGAAAACAATAGCAATGATCAGGGTGGTTCCCCAAATCAAGAGACCGCCTCCTCTTGGAATGCAAACCTCTCTGTCTTTATTCAAAGAATTTATTATTTTTGCTTCCGATCCATCAATAGATTTTGTTCTGGCTTCTTTTTTCCAAAAATTTATTTTGCAAAAAAACTTTATCAAAAATGGCGCAAAAAACATGGCCATTATTGAAGATAAGGCCGCCAGGATCAAGACTTTTATAATATCAAATGTTAATAATGTCATTTACCAAATAAAAGAATTGTTTAGCCAGTCGGTCAGCCTTTGTATTTCATAAAAACGGTCATCGGCTCCCAAAACCACATTTATAATTATAAGATTATCATTTGATTGCGGGCGAATCAAATTGACCATGCAGCCGTTGGCTTTTTTCGTATATCCGGTTTTTCCCCATAGAGTTTGAGAATCGTAGAGAAGAGAGTTGGTGCTTACAAGACTATGGCGGAACTGCCCGTCCGGAGAGTTGAAACTGAATTCTTTTCGGGAAAGTATTTCTCCAATTAATGGATGGTTTTTTTGGATATAAATTACCAGCTTGGCCAAATCAAGAGCAGAAGAATAATTCAAAGAATTTTGACCTGCCGCATCCAACCCGTTTGGATTCACGAAAAAAGTGTTTTCCATTTCTAGGCTTTCAGCTTTTTGATTCATTAATTCTATGAATTTTCCCTTGCTCATTTTTTCTGCAAAAGCTTCGGCAGCGTCGTTACTGGACTCTATTAGCATAATATAAAGCAAGTCTTCCGTTGATATGATTTCGTCGATATTCAAGCGGCCTGATTCTCCTTCTTGATCTATCGCCTCTTTGCTTATTTTTATTTCCGATTGCAAAGAATAATTTTCCAAAACCACGACCGCTGTCATCAGTTTGGTAACCGAAGCGATTGGTAATTTTTTATCTATTTCTTTTTTGAAGAGTATTTTTGGCTGGAGGTTTTGTTCTTCCGGGTAAATAAGCAAAGACAGGGCTGCATCCGCCCCTGTTTCCAAGACAAAAGCAGAATCTTTTTTAATAGGTTTTACGGCTGTTTGGATTGAAACTTGTTCCTTTTCGTTTATCTGTTCTTGGCTGGCCGGCTGGTGTATTTGAGCTAGCATTGTTTGGCTTGAAAAATTTCTTTGAGCCAAAATGAGCAGGAAAGAAAAAGAGCCGGCGATTAGGCAAAACAAAAAAATTTTTACTTCGCGGTTTAATTCAGCCATGGCTATATCTCTTTTTTATCCTTTTTCTTATCGCTTTGTAAAAGAGATAAGCGCTGGTCAATGCGTTCCATATCTCTGGGAAAAATAGTGGCTTCTCTGACATTAGCCAGGCCTAAAAATTGCTTGACCATTCTTTCGGCTCCGAAGCCAAAACCTCCTTCCGGCGGCATTCCGTATTTAAAAGCTTGGAGATAAAAATCAAAATTTTCTATTTTATTGCCCCATTTTTCAATATTTGCGATCAGGTTTTTGTAATCGTTAATTCTTTGCCCTCCGCTGATCAGCTCCAGGCCGTTGTATAAAAGGTCAAAGCTTAAAGTATATTCCGGATCATTCGGATCGGCCAAAGTGTAAAAAGGCCTTTTTTTAACTGGGTAATGGGTTATGAAAATAAAATCGGAATCAAACTTTTCTTTGGCGTATTTGCAAATTTCTTTTTCGTCTTCCGGCCCCAGGTCTGGTTCACTGGTATTATCTTTGCCCGTTCTTTCTAAGATTATTTTTTGCGCTTCGCGCATTTTGATTTTTGGGAAAGATACATTTGGATTGGGCAACTTGGCCTCAAGAAGTTCTATTTCTTTTGCGCGATTTTTTTGAAGATCAGAAAAAATCCCTTTAGTGACAATCTCAACCGTGTCCATTATTTCTTCCCATGATTTTATAAATCCCATTTCAGCATCAAGGCCGGTGAATTCGCAGATATGCCTTGTAGTAATACTTGGCTCTGACCGATAAACCTGGCTGACCGTAAAAACCCGCTCAAAAACTCCTACCATAATTTGTTTGTAAAGCTGGGGGCTTTGGGCTAAATAGGCGTCGTAATCAAAATAATCTATATGGAAAACTTCCGACCCTCCTTCGGAAGCCAAAGGGATTATACTTGGAGACTGGAACTCCGTAACATCCATTTCAGATAAAATTTTCCTGAACGATGAGATGACTTCTTCTTCTATTTTAAATATTGCTTTTATTTTTTCGTTTCTTAAAGTTAGCGGCCGGTAATCCAAAATTGTCGGCAAAGAAGCGTTCAAGTCTTTAATGTCAAACGGCAAAGGTTCGGATTCAGCCAAAACTTTTAAATTTTCAACCAAAAGTTCCACTTGGCCGGTAGCCAGTTTTTCGTTAATCATTTTAGCTGGTCTTTGATTAACCTGTCCTTCAACTTCAACGACCCATTCGGAATTTATTTTTTTCGCTAAATCGTTTATATCTTGATCTTTTCCGGGAACAAAAACCAATTGAGCTATCCCGCTCCGGTCCCTTAAATCAAAAAAAACGATCTTCCCGTGAGATCTGACCGTGTCCACCCAGCCGCAAATTTTTACTTTTTGTCCGATAAATTTTGGCGTTTCGCTAATAAGAATTCTTTCCATGTCTAAAATTATTTTATCAAATTAAATAATAAGAATTTTTGAGCTAATTGATATATTTTTTAATCTGCTTAACTATTTCATTCGGATTATGGTTTGATTTTATCAAATATTCTTTGGCTCCCAAGGAAAGGGTTTCTTTTTTTGTTTCCGGGTCGTCAAAATTGGAAAAGACGATAATCGGAATAGAAGAAATTTCAGGATCTTTTATCATTTTTTTTAAAAAATCAATTCCATTTTCATTGGGTAGGAGAATATCCAGCAGAACCAAGGCAGGTTTTTCTTTTTTCATAATTTCCATCCCTATCTTTCCGTCTCTTGCCAAGACAATTTCAAAACCCTCTTTTTCAAACTTATCCTTATACATTTCCGCCAGCATCTGTTCGTCTTCAACAACTAGTATTTTAGGCATATTTGGTTAAAAATTGTTATTTTATTATAT
>CAIMDX010000012.1 GCA_903839905.1 uncultured bacterium | reverse complement strand
GGATTTGTTTAGGGCAATTAGTTATTAGAAATTTTATTATTATTATTATTATTATTCTTCTTCTTTCAACTCAAACGATCCCAGTACATCATATTCCGCCCCTGATTTCTTCACATGGCTTTCCATCAGCTCAATGGTTTTGGCTTCAAAGTTAAAGTTGATGTCTTCGTCAATTTGCGGCACTTCTTCCGGATCCATTTGCCGCAATTCAAAATTGTTCAGCCTGGCAAAAGTGATGTGGGGATTGAATCCCCTGTCCTCTATTTGGAAATGGACATTTTGGTCTATCATCATCTGCTCAATTTCTTTTTTCAGGCTGGCCAAAGTTTCATTCTTTTCAATTGAAATCCAAACCATTCGCGGCGGGATTTTTTTAGGCGGGCCGTAATAAATTTTTGCCAGTTTTAAATCCATTGGCGGATGTTTTTGGGCCGCATTTTTGACTATTTCCAAGGCAGCCGGAATATCCTGCTCAACCACATTGCCCAAGAAAAGCAGAGTTATATGCAAATTTTTTGGATTAGCCCATCTAGCCGGAAGATCCGGCCAGTTGTTTTGGTAATCAGCGAGCTTGTTTTTAATTGTTTCCGGCAGATTGACAGCGACAAATAGTCTATGGGTGTTCATATAAATTAAAGCTTATCACAAATTGCTAAAATAAAAAGCCGGAAGATATCTTCCGGCTATGCCTCAATAAAGAGGCTTGTTACGCGGCCGTTTTCTCAAGGCCGTTTTTGGGGTTCGCCTTTTGGCGCAGCTCTATGATTCTTTTCTTCATGTATCCTATTTTCTCCTTTCTTTTTGTGAAGCCTTTGGCTTCTATTTCATTGAGAACCGCTAATATCGTTTCAGAATAGCTAAAGCCTTCTGGTAAGTCCGGGTCGATCCAATTTCGTTTTTCTATTTTTTGGCTGGAAACAAAATCGTTGCCAATCTGTTCCTTTAGGATCGTTTCTTTTTCGGCCCTACCTTTGGCTATGGCTACTAAGGCCTGCGTTATGGCTTCGTCGACGATATCGGCTGGCGTTCCGGTTAAAACGGTCAAGGTTTTTCCCTTTGCCGTCAGTTTTATTCTTAGTTCCGTGTTTTCGGCGTTCATTTCATAGAACCCCCCTATAAAGGAGCTATATAGCCTATAACATAATACAACTGCGATTTTTTTCAATAGGCAGTGGCTTTTTGCCGGTTTTTATGCTAGAATCATCTCAAATGAAGGAAGTCTTACTCTATAAGAAGCTTGAAAGGGAGAATATCCAATGCCTAACTTGCGCTCACGGCTGTTTCGTTTTGCCGGGAAAGAGGGGCATTTGCGGCATGAGGGAGAACATTGATGGCCATCTTTTTGTTTTAAACTATGGCAAAGCAGTGGCTTGCAATATAGACCCTATTGAAAAAAAGCCTTTATTCCATTTTTTACCAGGAACTTCTTCTTTATCAATAGCAGCCGCAGGCTGCAATTTGATTTGTTCCAATTGCCAAAACTATGATCTTTCGCAAGGATGCAAAACCTTGACCGAAGTTCCCGGAAAAGAGATGACTCCAGAAGAGGTTGTAAAAATGGCTTTGAAAAACAAGGTTCCTTCCATCTCCTATACTTATACCGAGCCGACGGTCTTTTTAGAATATGCCTTGGATATTATGAAGCTGGCTAAAAAAGTCGGGCTGAAAAATGTTTGGGTTTCTAATGGTTTTATGAGTAAAGAATCGGCTGAGCTGGTTATTCCTCTTTTAGACGCCGCCAATATAGACATTAAAGGATTTACCGAAGAATTTTATCGGCAAAATTGCGGAGCGCATTTGGAGCCGGTTCTGGAAACATGCAAAATGATGAAAAAAGCGGGCGTTTGGCTGGAAATAACTACTTTGGCGATTCCTAAAAAAAGCGATTCGCCGGAAATGTTTAAAAAGATCGCCAAATTCATCAAAAGAGAATTAGGAGAAGAAACGCCTTGGCATATCAGCCAATTCAGCGGAGCCATTTCTTGGAAACTTCAAAACTTGCCCGACACTCCTATTAAAAATTTAAAGTCGGCATATAAAATCGGAAAAGACGCCGGTTTGAAATATGTTTATACCGGAAATATTCCCGGTCTTGATTCGGAAAATACTTTTTGCCCTAAATGCAACGAGCTTTGCATCCAGCGCGCCGGCTACAAGATCAGCGATCTTTCTCAAAACGGAGAATGTCCGAAATGCAAAACGAAACTAAATATTATTTATAAATAAAAATATCAAGGGCTCGTAGATAGTTTTTTTAATATGATCTGGCCGAAAAGGCCAGATTTTAAAATATTCCTGCGGGTGCAGAAATAAACTACTCCGCAGCAAGCTGACGGGGCATTCTACCAGATTAAATAAAAAGTCATTTCTATGGGAAATAAATTTTATATTTTTCATTTAATTCCGCGATCGGGGGTATTAAACCCTGATCTTGCGGCCAAAGTAAAACACCCCTTTGTCGCCGTCTCCGCGGGATCCCGCGGAGCGGGAGAATCCTCTTGGGAAACACCCCGATGCACAGCATGCGGAGTATTCCCCAATAAAGAATTTTTTTTAAAAGTGAAAAAACTGAATTTGCCGATTGGCGAATATGCGCTTTTTGGCAGCGCGCCAATGGGAGTAAGAGGATTAAGGGAATGTCGCGACATTGATATTATAGTTACTAATGGCTTATGGAAGGAATTCTTGGATAATTTTGGCTGGAAGTTAGTTAAAACGCAGGATAAGGACAAGTATTCTGATGGTTTGGAGAGAGACGGTATTGAATTATGGAAAGATTGGTGGCCGGGATGGGATGTGAATAAATTAATTAAAGAAGCGGAAATGATTGATGGATTGCCTTTCGTGAGATTGGAAAAAGTTTTAGAATGGAAAAAATTCATAGCGAAAGAAAAAGATCTAAAAGACGTGGAGCTATTGGAAAAATTTTTACTGACTAAAAAATAAATTAAAAAATGCACAGATGTCTGTGCATTTTTCATAAAAATCTTATTTTTTTTGGATATTTTCGAGATCTTCGTATCCTGTGATCCTCATTGCTTTGCGCACCTCGGCTATGGTGGCTTGGGCGGTCTTTCTGGCCCTTTCCGTGCCTTCGATCAAGGCTTGGCGCACTTCTTCAGGGTGAGATAAGTAATAAGCCCTCTTTTCCCTTATTGGATCAAGAAAATTATTTAAGGTTTTTGTTAGAAGCTCTTTTGTCTCTGCATCTCCTATTTTCCCTTGCTGGTAAAGTTCTTTCAATTCTTCCAGCTTTTCTTTGTCCGAATAAAATGCATCGAGATAAATGAAGACCACGTTACCTTCGACATGTCCGGGATCGGTCGCTTTGGCTCTGGTCGGATCCGTGTACATTTTTTTCACTTTTTTAGCCACGATCTGCTCGTCATCGGAAAGATAAATGCAATTACCGAGACTTTTGCTCATTTTTGCTTTGCCATCTATCCCGATCATTCTTGGTACTCTGCCGACAAGCGCTTTCGGTTCAGGAAAGACCGGTCCGTATATCCTGTTGAATTTTCGGGCGATCTCCCTGGTCAATTCGATATGCGGGACCTGGTCTTCTCCGACCGGGACCAAGTTAGCCTTGGGCAACAGGATATCCGCGACCTGGCTAGCCGGGTAATTGTAAAATCCCAGGGAAATTTCTTTTAACCTTTCCATCTCCGATTTCAAGGTGGGATTTCTTTCAAGCATTCCCACGGGAGTGATCATGCTTAAAAGCATGAACAATTCTGCATGTTCCGGAATGTAGCTTTGGATAACGAACGTGGATCTTTTCGGATCTAAACCAACGGATAACCAATCAATGGCCACATCTATCACCGACTTTCGTATCCTGTCCACATCTTCGGCATAATCTCCCAAGGCTTGGTAATCGGCTATTAAAAAATAGCAATCATATTGTTCTTGCAGTTTGAGCCAATTTTCCAAGGCTCCTACATAATGGCCAAGATGCAGAGGGCCGGTCGGTCTCATACCGGTCAGGATCCTCTCTTTTTTATTTTCAGTGTCCATAATATCAAAATTAAATTTCTAATTGGCGGCGATGATGGATATTTTACTATATTTTTTTCTTTAGATAAAGGTTGATTAGGCTTTATTTTCGGGTTATTATTGGAATATGATCTCTTTCGCCTGTTTTTCTCCCCATCCCCCTATATTATTGCCTTCGGTCGGTTCCGAGGCTGATCGGGCTTTGCTGAAAAATACCATTGATTCTTTGGATGTTCTTGGGAAGAAACTTGAAGACAACGGTCCAGACCTGATCATTATCTCTTCGCCTCATGCCGATTGGGGGTTCAATGTCCCTCTTCATTTTTTGGCTAAAAATTTTCAGGGCCAGGTCAAAACATATCTTACCGGTCCGGAGTCCGTTAAATTCCATTTCGAAGAAGGCCAGCGCGTTTATACCGAAGCCCACCTTGAATCGGATTTTAAGAAAGTGGCCTTGATAGCTTCTGGAGATATGTCCCATTGTTTGAAAGAAGAAGGGCCCTATGGTTTTAATCCCGAGGGACCGAAATTCGACAAAGATCTTCAGGAGTTTTTAACTAAAAAAGAGATAGGGAATATCTTGCAGCTGGACGATATTTATCCGAACGCCGGCGAATGCGGGTTGCGGTCATTTGTTTTTTTGATGGGGATATTGGATGCCGCCAAAACGGTTTATCAGCCGGAAATTTTGTCGTACGAGGGACCCTTTGGAGTTGGGTATCTGGTCGCTGATCTTAAGATCGAAGATAATAAGGTAAAAAGCGAAAAAACAGAATGAAAAAAGCTAAAAATGGAGAATTGAAAAAAGAAAAGGAATTGAAGCTTCTATACGAGATAATCCAGACCATCAGTTATAATCTTGACCTTAAAGAGGTTTTAAGCCGCATTGTTAAGATCGTCAGCTCTGTCACAAAAGCCGATTCTTGTTTTTTATATTTGATCGATGGAGAGAATTTGATACTGCGCGCTTCTTTGAACCCCAAACCTTTAGAGATCGGTAATATCAAAATGAAAGTCGGCGAAGGCATCACAGGCTGGGTGGCGGAAAAACAGAAGACTGTCACGATCGCCAAAGAGGCTTACAAAGATAAGCGATTCAAATTTTTTAATAGTCTGCCCGAAGATAAATTCGAAGGAATTCTTTCGGTGCCGATCATCTATCGAGATAAGGTTTTGGGAGTTATAAACGTCCAACACTCTAAACCGCGGAAATACTCGGAAACCGAAGTTGTTTTGTTCGAGCTTATCGCTAAAGTAACGGGCGGTGCGATCGACAATGCTTCTCTTTTTTCAGAAAAAGAAGCCTTGAAAGAAGCGCTTGAAACCAGAAAATTGATCGAGAGGGCCAAAGGTATTTTAATGAAAGATCTTAATATCCCTGAAGAAGAAGCCCATAAGCTTTTGCATAAGAAAAGCATGGACAAAAGACTGTCATTAAAGGAAATAGCAAATGCGATCATTATTTCAAGCGATTTCAAAAAATAAATTTTTAATTTTTAAGCCTAAATTTTTAAATAAATTCTAATTTTTAAATCCAAAACCGTCCGAGCAGACAAGGTTTAAAAATTCGATCATTAAGAAATTATTTAAAAATTAGAAATTTGAAATTAAAAATTCGGCTTGTCTTGACCGTTAATTTCAAGCTTGTATAATCAATTTATCAGTGTGGCGCATTGACGCGCCGCAATCGGACACAGAGCAGTCTCCTCTTCTAGACAATGATGTCTCCTAGCCAACAGGGCTTAGGAGCTTTTTGTTTTTATAACTAGCCGTTAATATTTTTTAAGCTCTATGACTCATGAAGAAATAATAAAAGAGTGCGAAAAAAATGAGATCAAATTGATCGATATGAAATTTTGCGATTTGCCTGGGACTTGGCAGCATTTTACGGTTCCCTTGAAAGAATTCGGTAAGGGAATTTTTGACGAAGGAATCGGCTTTGACGGTTCAAGCATCCGCGGATTTAAGGAAATACAGGATAGCGATATGGTTTTGATCCCCGACCCGGAGACCTTTATGGTTGATCCTTTTTCCAAATTTCCTTTGGGCAGTCTTATTTGCGATGTTTATGAATCGGGAGCAAAAAATCCTTTTGAAAATGACCCGCGTTTTATAGCTAAGAAAGCGGAAGAATTTTTAACCAAGAGTGGCTTGGCCGACAAAGCTTATTTTGGACCGGAGGCTGAATTTTTTATTTTTGATAAAGTTAATTTTGGCAGCGGTCCGAATTTTTCTTTTTATGAAATAAAGTCAGCCGAGGCCAATTGGGATTCTAAAGAAGATAAAGATCTTCCTGGAAACGGCCATGGCTATAAGATAAGAAATAAAGAAGGATACTTCCCTGTTCCGCCCATGGATCAGCTGGCGGATATCAGGAGAGAGATGGTTTTTGAAATGGAGAAGATGGGAATTGAAGTGGAGAAAGAGCATCACGAAGTTTCTACCGGCGGCCAAGCTGAGATAGATATCAGATACGATACATTAAAAAAGATCGCCGATAAAACAATGGCTTTTAAATATGCGGTCAAAAATGTGGCTTTCCGCAACGGCAAGACCGCCACTTTTATGCCCAAGCCGATCTGGGGAGATAACGGCTCCGGTATGCATGTTCACGCCTCGCTTTGGAAAGAAGGCTCCCCTCTTTTTTACAGCGATTCCGGCTATGCCAATTTAAGCGAGATGGCTTTATATTTTATCGGAGGATTATTAAAACACGCTCCGGCTATTTTGGCTTTTGCCGCGCCGACCACTAATTCTTATAAGCGATTGGTGCCCGGCTTTGAAGCTCCGGTCAATTTGGCTTACTCAAACCATAATCGTTCGGCCGCGATCAGAATTCCGGATTATTCCAAAAGTCCGGCGTCTAAAAGGATAGAATTCCGCCCGCCTGATCCTTCAGCTAATCCTTATCTGACTTTTTCCGCTATGCTTTTGGCTGGTTTGGACGGCATAAAGAATAAGGTCTATCCCGGAGAGCCGGTCAATGGCAATATCTATAAAATGTCTGCGGACAGATCTATCCCGCAAGTACCGGATTCTCTTGATAAAAGCTTGGCAGCCTTGGAAAAAGACAGTGATTTTTTAACCAAAGATGGAGTCTTCGGCAAGGGACTGATCTCAACATGGATCAATTACAAAAAAACTGCGGAATATGATTTTATACGCACCAAGCCCAGCCCGGCTGAATTCATGCTTTACTACGATGTTTAAAAGTGCGAAAATTTAATCAATGCATCTATTGGTTGAATTAGCCAAATCGGCTATTGAAAACTATGTAACGAGTGGCACGGAAATAACCGTGCCGCTTCATTTTCTAAATGATTTGCTCAATAAAAAAGCTGGCGTTTTCGTGACGATTGAAAAAGACAAGGAGTTGCGCGGCTGTATCGGGACTTATTTGCCCTGCCATAAAAATATCGCCGAAGAAACAATTCATAATGCTATTTTGGCTGCAGCGGAAGATTATCGTTTCGGACCGATTAAAAAAGACGAGCTTCCCCATTTAAGCTTTACTGTTTATATTTTAGGCGAGCCAGAGCTGGTTCGTGATCAAAAAGAATTAAACCCTAAAAAATACGGCGTTATCGTTGAAAGTTCCGATAAAAAAAGAGTTGGGCTTCTGTTGCCGGACCTGAAAGGAGTAGATACTATTTCCGAACAAATATCCATCGCTTGTGCTAAAGCCGAAATTGACCCTTCGGAACACATTATAATTTATAAATTTACTGCGGAAAAATATCAATGAAAATAGATTGCCACAATCATAGTTATTGGTCTTACGACGGCTTACATTCTCCGGAACAGTTGATAATGTCAGCTCTTGGGAAAGGTTTGGATGGCATAGCCTTAACCGATCACGACACGGCCAAGGGCTGGCCCGAAGCCATTGCGGCTGCAAAAAAACATAATGCCTTATTAATCTTGGGGCAAGAGATTAAAACCGAAAAAGGCGATGTTTTAGGATTATTCCTTTCTAAAGAAATAAAAAGCCGCAATTTTTTAGAAGCAATCAAAGAAATCAAAGACCAAAAAGGAATTGTTGTTGCGGCCCATCCCTTTCATTTTCCTGAACAATTTCAAGGAGATATCAAAAAATATATAAAATTTTTTGACGGCATAGAAATTTTTAATAGTCGCGGCCCGATTTCTTTTTTTGATCAAAAGGCG
>CAIMDX010000011.1 GCA_903839905.1 uncultured bacterium | reverse complement strand
AGATTTATTTATCAATTTTAACACGGCATTTTTATCATTGTAGCAACGGCAGCAGTCAGGAGATGAACATCCGTCAATGTCGCATCCCGAAGGATCGCAAGAAAACTTGGCATCTGGCTTATTGGAGCTAATTTTTAATTTAAAACTGATTGCCTTTTCCTGATTGATTTGGTTGGAAATAATTGCTTTGGTTATAACATCGCCATCTGGAGCATCGGCCTTAACTTCCACTTGAAATTCTATCGGATCAACCGGGGCTTGCTTATCAAGACAGTCTAAAAATCCAATATTGCAAACCAAACTCTTCCCGTCAAAGTTGCATCTTTTATCAAGTCCATCTTTCTTTAGAGAAAAATATTCATCAGGAATTTCAACCGTAACTTTCGTGCCAAAAGATTGGCCGATCATTGATCCAGCAATCGCTTTGTATATTTCTGAAAGTTCTTCTCCATTCGTGGCATAAGAATAAGTTCCTCCCGTATTGCTGGCAATAATATTCAAAAGCGCGCAGGAAGAGTCTAAGACATTGCCACAATTTTTCGGCGGCATTCCAGCGGAATCGGGTCCAAATCCCACGGTAAATATCTTGGCTCCAGAAATTTTCGCCTCGTTTATAGCTTCCTGGAAAACGCCGCTCGGGCAACTAGAAATACAGGTATTCGCCTGTCCATCAGTCATCAGCACTTCGTATTGCACCGCTTCCGCCCTTTTTCTCTCATCTAATTCTTTATTGGCTGTGCCTATCCCGCAACTAATACAAGTACTGTCAGCTACGGTTATAGAATTAATCGCATCCTCAACCGAAGAAAAATTTTCGGTCAGGGGAGAACTCAAAGAGCTAATAGTGTCATAAGCCACTAAACCGATCTGATCAGTGGCAGGATTTAACATCTTCACAAATTTATTGGCCGCATCTTTAGCGTCGGCCAACGGCTTGCCATCCATGCTTCCCGAGCGATCAATAATCATCATCACATCAATTGAAAATGCATTGCAAGCAGCGCTATTTTCTAAACTTATATTATAGTTCACTGTTTCGCCTTTTTGCGCGCTAACCGTACCTGCTCCAAAATCAATGTAAAGCCCTCCCTCTGTGCTTTTTTGGACTGTTGCTTCTACAAAAGCAACCTCCCATTGCCATGAATCTTTAAGCCATATAACTTCGCTGCCCTTATATACTCTATCTCCTTTAAATTGGACATAAAAACGGGCCCTTCCCAAGTAAGAATCGTTTATGGGTATTTTCGGAAATTTTTTATATCTAAGCTCTCCGCCTTTAGTATAGCCGGTGGTCGTTCCCAAGCTTTCTATTTTATAACCCTTTGCCCGAGTTGCCTCTATATCAATCATTTTTATTCCATTTTCAGTTTTAAGGATAGGATCATTTAAATCGCCGATGAAAAATTCAAATTGGCTATTTTCAAACGATTCTGAATCAATACCGCCCTCAAAACCGACCAAGCCGTCAAGATAATAAATAGATTTTGGCGAAGGCGCAACCGGCTTGAACACAACATTAGAAGAAGAAATTTCTTGCCATGAGCCAACTATCCTTTCTTCAGCTTTAGCTATTCCAGCTCCGCTTAAAAACAACCCAGCCGAAACGAAAATAAAGATCATTATCCCAGCCGCGCTTTTTTTCCTTTTCATAAAAAAAATAATAACGGCAATAACAACCGCCAATCCGGCAAAAATAGAACCGCCGATAATCTGCCAGCTAGCCGAACTTTGCTTTTTTTCAGAACCTTCATCCCCTCCTGTTTCAATTTTTACCGGATACTGATCCAGTATTCCGTTTTGTTTATCGGTAACAACAATCTCTATCCCAGGGTCAGAAACTTCTTTGGTGATTGGGACCCAAACATCCACTTTGCCTGTTTTCAGATCAACTTCCTGTTTAGCCTGCCCCACCACTTCTTTTCCATCAGTTATTTTTATTGAAATTCCGCCTTTTTGGACTGCCTCGTTTTGAGTGCCCAAATCCACGGAAATTTTCGCTTCTTCTCCGAATCCATAAGAAGATTTATCGGTTTTTATTTCAATAATTCCCGCCCCTCCCTCGTTTAAAATCGTCCATCGAAAATCAATGATATTGGAAACTGGATTATTATCTTGGTCGTACATTATTACTCTAGCGATATAGGAATTTGAACCAGACAGCGCCGTCAGGTCTATTTCTTGATTTCGGGCCTCTCCAGGGCTTAAACTGATAAAATCTTTTTTAATTTCTTTGACTAAGTCTCCGCTGATGCTTTCTTTGTAAATGGCAACTTTGGGATAAGCTTTAACAATAAAGAAAGATTTATTCGCAACATCAAAAGAAATCTTGGGAGCCTCGCCAAAATTAGAAAAAACTTCCGTGCCCAGCCTTTCGCCATTCTTTAAGAATGAGCCTTTTTGGAGATCCAGAACCCCTCCTTCTGTTTTATAAATTATTATTGATTTATTCTTCCAAGCCATTGAAGTTCCTTTGGAATTATAAAGCTGGACGCTAAACTCGTATTCTCCAGGAGCTAATTTTCCAGGCAATTGATAATTAAAATTTTTGGTCAAGGTCTGGTCCGGAAGAAGGCTGAAATTATTTCCGCTCGGCTGGTCGTCCCAAATTACGGTAAAATTACCTTGTTCGTCTTTCGCCGACAAGCTGAATCTGTAAGCAATATCAGGAACAACGGAGCCCTCGGCGTTCCAAATGGTAAAATCTCCTTTAATTAATCCTCCGGCATCAAAAGTACTTTTTTCAATATTGAATTCGTCAAAAAATATCTGCGAAATTATGAGAGCTTGAACTGAAGAATAAGTTAAAGAAAAAAGAAAAACCAAGCTTCCAAGTAAAAGAAACAGATGCTTCGGCTTGCTTTGAGAGGAAGTAACCATATTTAATCCTGTTGCCAATATTAGCCTTATTTTATCTATTTTATTTTACTATAAAAACAAACCGGCCGGAAACTCTTTCTGTGGATAAGCGCTGGCCCGAAAACATCCAGCATTTTCCGATGATGCTTGGTTGGGTAGCCCTTATGTCGGGCAAAACCATATTGCGGATATTTTTTATCCGCTTTTTTCATAAGCCTATCTCTATAAACCTTGGCCAAAATGCTGGCCGCGGCAATGGAAAAAACTTTCTGGTCCCCTTTTATGATGGATCTCTGACCAACCAAGGCAATCCCCGCCTTCGCCAAGGCTTCGGTAGACAATAAAAAATTCCCGTCAATAACAAGATAACGAATTTTCAATTTTGCCTGCCTGCCGGCGAGGCAGGAATTTTCAATTTTTTGATTAAGGCTAAAGCACGCTTTAGCCATGGCCAGCCGGCTGGCTTCAAAAATATTTATCTTGTCAATTATTTTTTCAGAAACCGCGCCTATCCCCCATTTTATAAATCTGCTTTTGACCAATAAGCCATAAAGCTCTTCCCGCTTTTTGGATGTCAATTTTTTAGAATCATTAACCTGCTTCAAGATATAGCTTAGCTCCTTTTTTTGAGCAGGATCAGCCTTCTTAAACAAAAAATAATCCACAGCCACCGCTCCCGCAACCACTGGTCCGGCCAGCGGTCCGCGGCCGGCCTCATCCAGCCCAACCACTATTTTCAAGCCTTTGGCCCATATTTTTTTCTCAACTTGCAGGTCCATAGAAACTTACTTATAATGAATTAATCTCCGTTGCGGATTTGGATTATTTTTTAATGCGTTCTCTTCTTTTTTACTTTATAACATCAAGGGAAAATTAACAAAAAAACGGTAAAACCGGATCAAAACCGATACAAATGCAAAAATTCACCCATCTCCATGTCCACAGCCATTATTCTCTCTTGGACGGACTGCCTAAAATAGACGACCTCTTGGATTATGCCAAATCTTTGGGCATGGATTCCATCGCGATCACTGACCACGGCGTTTTGTACGGCGCTGTGGAATTTTATAAAAAAGCTAAGGCCAAAGGAATCAAACCGATTATCGGGGTGGAAGTTTATGTTGCTTTTGAAAAGTTAGAGCAAAAAAGGGCTGGTGTTGACGGCAAAAGATACCATTTGGTTCTGCTGGCTAAAAACGAAGAAGGCTATAAAAATCTGGTCAAGCTTGTCACCAAAGCCCATTTGGAAGGTTTTTATTACAAGCCAAGAATAGACGAAGACCTTCTCGCCAAACATGCCAAAGGCCTGATCGGCCTTTCTGCCTGCATCCAGGGAAAAATTCCCCGCCTGCTAATCTCAAACAGAGCCGATGAAGCCGAAGCCACGGCCAAAAGGTACAAAGAAATTTTTGAAAAAGACAGTTTTTATCTGGAGCTTCAAAGCCATCCCAATATTCCCGAACAAGACAAGGCCAATAAAGCGTTGATTACTTTGGCTAAAAAACTTGATTTGCCTTTAGTAGCCACTAATGATTGCCATTATCTGCGGCCGGAAGACGCGGAAGCCCAAGATGTTTTAATGTTAATCAATACCAATGCCGATGCCAAGGACGCGGAAAGACTTTCAATGCTAAAAGAAGATTTTTCAGTGCGGCCGGCGAAAAAAATGATAGAAGACTTCAAAGATGTCCCTGAAGCCGTTGAAAATACCCAAAAAATAGCGGAAATGTGCAATTTTGAATTCACTCTGGGCCAAACCAAACTGCCTTCCTTCCCTGTCCCGGACGGCAAAACCGATTACGATTATTTAAGAGATCTTTGCGAAAAAGGATTTGAAAGAAAAAAATTGGAAAAGACGCCGGCTGTTATTGAAAGGATGAATTATGAGCTTTCAGTAGTCAAAGAAACCGGTTTTTCTTCTTATTTTTTGATTGTCCAAGATTTTGTCAACTGGGCTAAAGACAACCGCATCGTTGTCGGGCCGGGACGCGGCTCGGTCGGAGGTTCTCTAGTGGCTTATCTTTTAAACATCACCAATGTTAATCCCCTTGATTACGATTTGCTCTTCCAAAGGTTTCTAAACCCGGAAAGAATTTCAATGCCGGATATTGATCTGGACTTTGCCGACCGCCGCCGCGACGAGGTCATTAAGTATGTTTCGGAAAAATACGGAAAAGACCATGTCGCTCAGATCATCACTTTCGGAACCATGGCCGCCCGCGCCGCCATCCGCGATGTCGGCCGCGCTTTGGGATACGAATACAGCATTTGCGACAAAGTCGCCAAAATGATACCCCTTGGTTTTAATTTAAAAGACACCTTAGAAAAAATTACTGAATTCCGCGAAGCTTATCAAAGCGATCAGAAGATAGAAAGGCTGGTGGATCTGGCCAAAAAACTGGAAGGCTGCGCCCGCCACGCCTCCACTCACGCCTGCGGAGTGGTTATTTCTAAAGATTCTTTTGACGATATCATTCCTTTACAATATCCCAGCCAAGAAGACCAAAATATCATCACTCAATACGAAATGCACAGCATTGAAGATCTTGGCATTTTGAAAATGGATTTCCTGGGACTGAAAAACTTGACCATTATTGAAGATACCTTAAGTAAGATATTTGCCATTGCCGGAGAAAAACTTGATCTGGAAAAAATTCCAGCTAATGACGAAAAAACCTACAAACTTCTGCAAAAAGCCGACTGCGTCGGAGTGTTTCAACTGGAGTCTGACGGTATGAGGCGATATTTAAAAGAACTGAAGCCAACCGAATTTGAAGATATTATTACCATGGTGGCTTTGTACCGCCCTGGGCCGATGGCCTTGATTCCCGACTATATCGCCGGCAAGCACGGTAAAAAAGAAGTGAAGTACCTTCATCCCCTTTTGGAACCGATCTTAAAAAACACTTATTCCATTCCTCTTTACCAGGAACAAATCATGAGAATAGCCCAAGATCTGGCCGGTTCTTCTTTGTCTGAAGCCGACACTTTGCGCAAAGCCATCGGCAAAAAGATAAAAGATCTTTTGATGGCGCAAAAAGAAAAATTTATCCAGGGTTGCAAAAAAAATAAGATACCTGAAAAAACGGCTGACAAAATTTGGCAATGGATAGAGCCTTTCGCTTCTTACTCTTTCAACCGGTCTCATGCTGCAGCCTACGCTTTAATCTCCTACCAAACCGCTTATTTAAAAGCCCATTATCCGCTGGAATTTATGTCTTCTTTGCTAACCGCCGAAAGAGCTGACATTGAAAGGATCGGATTTTTGATGCAAGCCTGCAAAACCATGGGCGTTGATGTCCTTCCGCCGGATATAAATGAAAGCTACCGCTTTTTTTCCGTTAATGCCAAAGAACAAAAAATCCGTTTCGGATTGGCGGCTATTAAAAATGTCGGGGAAAATGTGGTTGAAATGATCGTCGCCGAACGCAAAGCTAATGGAGCTTATCTTTCAATAGAAAATTTTATGTCCCGCGTACCGCAAAAAGTGATAAACAAAAAATCCTTGGAAAGCCTGATCAAAGCAGGAGCTTTTGACCAGTTTGAAGACCGCAAAAAACTGCTGAACAATTTGGATTTCTTGCTTGAATACAGCCGCGATTCCCAAAAGAACAAAACAAGCGGACAAAAAAGCTTGTTTGACGGCGGAGGCAAAAGCAATGGCAAGCTGGCAGCATTAAAATTGAAAGATTCCGAAAATGCCAAAAAAAGCGAAAAATTAAGCTGGGAAAAAGAACTGCTGGGTCTTTACATATCCGGCCATCCTTTAGATTCCATAAATCTCAAAAACTTCTGGCAAAAAATCACCTGCACGAATGAAATAAATAACCGCCTTGCGGGAAAAAGCGTCCATCTTTGCGGAACTGTTTCAACCATTAAAAAAATCATCACCAAAAGCGGCAAACCTATGCTTTTCGTAAGCTTGGAAGACAAAACCGGACAAATAGAAATTGTCACTTTTCCATCTATCCTGGAAAGAAACTCCCAAGTTTTCGTGGAAAATAAAATTCTGATGGTTTCGGGCCGAGTTGATTTTAAAGACGGAATGCCTAAAGTCATTTGCGAAACCGCCGAAGAGATTATTGAGTCCGCCTAGCCCTCTACCTTCTCCCTAAATTTTTGCCCAAAACTATGCCTGTCCAACAAATGTAGCTTTGACCAGAAATTTATATGCACAGTTATCTGTGTATCTTTTTTGTATATTTCTTATGGAATGGGGATAAAAAAACTGGTATTTTCCAGCCTAAAAAAGTAAAATATAGGCATAGTTAAATTTTAAATAATAGTTAATCGCTCAATTTCTGAACCGAAAGGGAGCTTCCGCCATCCTCCCCTTTTGTTTAGAAATTTAGAAATAAAAAATATATATGCAATTGAACAAAAAAACCGCCATAGTCTTCTCTCTTTTCGCAGCATTGCTTTTCGCGCCGAATGTTTTTGCCGAAGAAACTAGTACGGCAAACGATTCGCAAAGCGAATTCCAAGCAAGCACCAGCCAAGAAACTTCAACCGCAGAAACGATTACTGCTGATCAGCAAGCCAGTCAGGCCATTACTACGGACGAAACCGCTGACCTGAATACCGGAGAACCCTCTCTTCTGCCTGACAATCCTTTTTATTTCTTAAAAAATTGGTTCAGAGGAATAAAAACATTTTTTAATTTTGACCCGGCCAAAAAAATTGAACTCAAATTAAAATTTTCTTCGGAGAAAATGGCTGAAGCCAAAAAACTTTTAGAACAGAACAAAACCGATAAAGCTTTGGAAACAATTAAAGATTCAAATATTGATATGGAAAAAACCAAGGCAATCATTGTTCAATTGGGAAATAGTTCAACAACCGACCAAATCTTGGGAAAAATGGCCCAAAAAACCATAACTTACCAAAAACTTTTAAACTCTTTGCAGGAAAATATTCCGACCGAAAAACAACAAATTTTTATTGCCTTAAAAGAAGCTGCCATCAACTTCTACCTTTCTGCCGAAAATCCGGAAAAGATCCAAGAGCGGTTGCAAAAAGTTTTGGCCAGCCAGCAAGGCAGCGATTTTAAAGAAATTAAAAATATGCAAATACTGGAAGAGATAAAAAATGCGGCCCCGGAAAATATAAAACAAAAGATAGAAAATGCCAGCGACAATGAAGCTAAGAACCTGGAAAATAAATTAGGATCTTTATCTCCGGAAAAGATTGAAGCCTTGAAGCCTTATCTTGAACAGTTAAAAGGCAGCGAAGGATTGATTGTTTCTTTATTAAGCAGATTTAAAAACCAAGATATTTCCACGAGCAGCTTGGAAAAAATAGGACAAGCTGAAGATAAAATAATGCAAAGAATAAAAGACAGCAAAACTCCGGAAAAGATAAATTCCCTGATTGGCGAAATGGAAAAATCATTGACCCAATGGGAAGGCAAAATCAACGATAATAAAAGCCTTTTTACGGATGCCGAATACCAGAAAATGATTGAAAGTATTGCCTTGGCCAAAAAAGAAATTGAAAAGGCGAAAACCGCTATAAATGGAGGAAAATTAGGCGAAGCTTTCGGCCAAACCACCGCAGCTAAAGTTAAAATTGAAGGCATTGCCAGAGAATACAAAAAAACAGAATTGAAAAACGAAAAAGAAACAACCGCAATCTCCGGCCAAGTCCTCTGCTCTGCCCTTTGGGATCCGGTTTGCGCTGAAGACGGCAAAACTTACTCTAACGAATGCGTGGCTGAAAATATTAAAAAAGTAAAAATAAAATATAAAGGAGAATGCAAAAAAGAAACAGCGGGAGACCAAGCTACGAGCAGTTCTGCCGGCATAGCTAACCCGGCTTCGGTTTATTGCACAACACTTGGATATAAATTAGAAATAAGAACCGACTCAACTGGCGGACAGTCCGGATTCTGCGTCTTTGGCGATGGCCAGGAATGCGAAGAATGGAAGTTCTACCGAAGTGAATGCGGAAATGAGCATAGAGAAAATAAATCTTCAACGACCAATAATGCCAGATAATTCTCTTTCGCCTAACGCCAGCCACTAAGTTTCCCAACATCCACTCTAAAAACGCTCCTCGGAGCGTTTTTAGTTTATAAAGCTGGTCAAAGCCCCGCTTTGTCTCGCTGTAGCTTTTAAAGCGAAGGTGGAGCTTCGCCCAGTTTTAACTGACTTATCCACAGAGTTAACTAAATATTAGTGTTTTTTGTTGAAATTCAAGGGTTTTTCTGCTATTGACAAAATATGCTAAATGTTATATATATAGTTAATAATGAAGTTAGTAACCGAGTTATCTCTCGGCTTACTAGCCGGGAAATAGTTCTTTTACTAACTAAAAAAATGGAAAAACAAAACTTGTTAGTAGTATTTGCTCTTGTAGCAGTAGTAATCCCGGTCGGCTCATTCTTATTTACCCGCTCAATAGCTGAGGATAAAGTACGGGATCCCGAAATTACCGTAATAGAGCATCCAAGAAACGAAATTCAGCTTGGAGCGCTTACCGGCGAGCTTTCTCCTGAAGTAGCCGAACGGCTGATACAGGATCCAGATCATCAAGATCCCTACGCCAAGGCAATGGCTTCAGGACAGGAATAACATTCCCGTCCAAGCCAACAACAGAGCTTTTTAAGCTCTGTTTTCTTTTATAAGTTTTTCCTCTTAAGAAGATTAGAAAGCTGTTTCTGGAGTATCCGCAGGCGAACGAGCACGATTTTTTTCTTTCGCCGATAGCGAAGAAAAAAAGCGAGTCGAGGACTAAGCGAGCGGATACGCTGGAGGAGCAAGCGACTCCGGAAACAGCTTCCTAATCGGATGTCTTTCTGCTAAGATTGGGCCTGTAACAACCTATATTTATGCAAAATAATCTCAAATATTTCATTTATACTTTCGGCTGCCAGATGAACAAATCGGACTCTGAAAGGGCGGCCGCGCTTTTGGAAAAAATCGGCTATATCCCCGCCTCCAGCGAACAAGAAGCAGATTTGATCATTGCCAATATGTGTTCGGTCCGGCAATCGGCCGTGGACCGGGTCTTAGGCTTTGGCAAAATATTCCCTGGTCTTAAAGCCAAAAATCCCAATTTAAAAATCGCGCTGACCGGCTGTGTTTTGATGGAAGATTTTAAAAAATCAGACAAGCTTTTTGATTATGTTTTGCCCATTAAAAACCTGGCCCAATGGCTGGAACTTTTAAAAGAAGAAAAAGCCAGCCAGCCGATAGACCGGGAAAATGCAGACTGCTCTTATTTAAAAATGGAGCCGAAATATGCGAACAAATTTTCGGTTCTTATCCCTATTTCCAACGGCTGTAATAATTTTTGCACCTATTGCGCCGTGCCCTACACCCGCGGCGGATTGGTTTGCCGCGATTGCAAAGACATCTTGGAAGAAATTGAAAAGGCCGTTAAAAACGGCGCCAAGGAAATATGGCTTTTGGGCCAGAATGTCAATGACTATAATTGCGGCCGGGTTTCTTTTGCCAAACTTTTGGAAATGATCAACGATTTGCCAGGGAATTTCTGGATAAGATTTACGAGCCCGCACCCGAAAAACTTTTCCGATGAGATGATTGCCGCCATCGCCCGCTGCCAAAAAGTCACCCCGTATTTAAGCCTGCCCATTCAATCGGGCGACAATGAAATGTTAAAAAGAATGAACCGGCCCTATACCGTGGATGGTTATAAAACGCTGGTCCAGAAGATTAAAAAAGCTTTTTACAGCCAAAGGCAAGGGCTGGAAAGAGAGGTTGCCTTAACCACTGACATTATCGTTGGCTACCCGAAAGAAACTAAAAACCAATTTGAGGAAACGGCCAAACTGATGGACAATGTTAAGTACGACATGGCCTACATCGCCCAATACTCTCCCCGCCCAGGCACCGTATCCGCCCGCACGCCGGACAATGTTTCCAAGGTAGAAAAAGAACAACGCTGGCAGCATTTGACCGAAATTTTAAAAAGAACCGCGCTGGCTAAAAATAAAATATTCGTTGATCAAGTCGTTGAGGTTTTAATAGATGAACAAAGGGAAACTCTTATCCTCGGCAAATCCCGCCATTTCAAAACCGTAAAAATAAAGATCAGTAAAGAAACAGCCGAAAAAAACTTCGTAGGTAAATTCATCAAAGCCAAAATCACCAAAGCCCTGCCCTGGGGACTGGAAGGAACGCTGGTAGAATATGAAGACAACTAAAGACAATAAAAAAATAGTCGTTATTGTTGGAGCGACTGCTTCAGGTAAAACTGGCCTATCCATCAAACTGGCCAAGGCTTTTGACGGAGAAGTAATTTCGGCTGATTCGCGCCAGGTCTATAAGCAAATGGATATCGGCACAGCCAAGATCACTAAAAAAGAAATGGCGGACATCCCCCATTACCTTTTAGATGTGGCCTCGCCCAAAAAGAAATTCACCGTTGCTCAATACAGAAAGCTGGGATTAAAGGCGTTGAATAATATTTTTAAAAAAGATAAACTGCCGATCGTCTGCGGCGGCACCGGTTTTTATATACAAGCTTTGGTTGACGGCATCGTGATGCCCGAAGTTAAACCCGATTGGAAACTAAGGAAAGGGTTGGAACAAAAAACAATTGGAGAACTTTATCTAATGTTAAAAAAACTGGATCCAAAACGCGCCGAAAATATAGACAAAAATAATCCTCGCCGCTTGATAAGGGCAATTGAAATATCTCTCACAATCAAAAAACCAATACCGGCAATTAAAGCAAATCCTCTACCCTATCCTGTTCTGTTTCTAGGCGTGCAAAAAGATCCGGAAAAATTGAAAAAAGATATTGAAAAAAGATTTTATCTGTGGCTTAAGCAAGGTTTTTTGAACGAAATCAAAAAACTGCGTAAAGCCGGACTCTCCTGGAAAAGAATTGAAGAGTTCGGCATGCACTACCGCGCTTTCTCATTATATCTGCAGGGCGAAATAACTTATGAAGAAGCTGAAGAGCAGTCTTTAAAAGAGCTTTGGCAATACACCAAGCGCCAAGCAACCTGGTTCAAACGCGACAAAAGGATCATCTGGGTCAAAAACTCCGCCGAAGCCAAAAAACTATCCAAAAAATTTCTATCCTATGAAAAATAAGGAAAAAACTTGTCAAAGCCCAGCCTCCGCTAAAGCTACGGCTTGGCGAAGCGGGCTTCTGCCAGTTTTTACTTGTGGTCATGGAAAGGGTCTAACCCTTTCCAGAAAACGGACAGCGATAAAAGAAAAACTGCCAAGGGAACCCTCCCTTGGCAGTTTTTTATCTTTTCCATTTCTTACTTCTCATTCATTTGCTTGTCTGCTTTTTTCTCTTAAAAACAGCGGCAAATGATCCCGCGATCAATAAAAAAATGATAAGAATTTTATTTCTTTTTCTCATATTATTTTTTTGATTTAAATTAACTAAATGACCTTTGGTCATATTAATATATATTAATGGAGAGCTGTGTCAATAAAAAATTTAAAATCCCCGTCTGGCTTCGCGCGCCAATTCTTATAATAAAACAACCCCGTCCATAGCTGGCACAGGGTTGTATAAAAAGGGTGTTAGCCCGTACATCCATTAACTCGTAAATCTGTAAAAACCTTTTGGCTTTTCCTTCCTTCCCTTCGGACAAAGATACTTAAAATCTTTATCCCCTTTTGTGTCTATCTTCCCTCCGCCGGAGATCAGATATCTGAGTATTGTCCCGGGAACAACGCCGCAATTCTTGATCTCTCTTTCAATACACTTCAAAATTCTTCTTTGCGCCTTTATGGCAAAAAGATTCTTCATCTTCTTTCCCTTAGTATCATTAAATTCTACCGCCATAAAAGGCTTTTTCGATTCCTTTCCGTTTTCATTTTTTTGCATAGTTGTTTTTATTTAAGAAAACAAAAAGCTAACAGATTGACTTACCACAAATCCTTTTTTTGGATTAAAAGAGCGGCCTTGCAAAATGCCGCCTATTAAATAAAAGGACGACCTTTGGTTCAGTGAAAACGAATTATAATCCAAACGCCATTTTCTGTCAAACCAGCTCAGCCCCATCAACCACAAAAACAGATCAATAAAATGAAAAACCCTTATTGCTAGCGGATGCAATAAGGGTTTCTATTTTGGGACTATACGCACTTCACGATTTTATCGGGAAGTATTTTAAACGCCGAGATACCTCCGGAAGAAAGATCGGTCAACTGAACAAAGCAGACTTTGGGATTCACTCCCTTGGCCCATATTTTGTCAGCCAAACGATTAGCAGCTTCTTTTGGGCTGATTTCTTTAACGGTCTCGACGATTGGATCTCTATCCAATCTATTAACCCAGATTCGAGATAAAAAAGAACACATATTAAAAATTCCTATGGATTTAACTAACCGCCGTTGTTAATCCACATTTTGAGCCTTGCTTTGCAAGACGGCTAGAGAAAAGGCTAACAGATCCCCGCTCTAGATAATATAATTATAAACTATTTAATATATCTGTCAATGGCACCATTCCACAACTCTTTTACAACCTAAAAAGCCCTTTATCCTAGGGCTTTCTAGTAATTTTAGACTAAATTATTTAAGGGCTTCTTTTAGGGCTTGGCGGGTCATTTCCGGGTTGGCTTTACCGCGGGAAGCGGCCATTATTTTGCCTACTAAAAATTGGAATGACGCCTCTTTCCCCTGTTTGTAGTCTTCTACTGGTTTTGGATTTTCCGCGATGACTTTTTTGATAATATCTTCTATTTCTGATTGATCGGAAATTTGGCTTAATCCTTTTGACTCTATCACATTGGACGGATCAGCTCCGGTATCGTACATTTCCTCTAAAACAGTTTTGGCAATTTTGGAAGAAATTTTACCTTGGTAAATAAGACACATCAATTCCGCAAAATTTTCAGGCGTAATTAAAAATTCCGGCCTGGCAATGGATTCTCCATTTAACAATCCTTGGATATCGGTTAATAAATAGTTGGCAGAGAGCTTAGATAATTTTAAAAACTCTTCCGGGCTGACTTTAGCTGTGCCGTTTGTTTCGTCCACCCACTGGCTCAATTCGGATACGGTTTTTTCAAAATAATTGCTTAGATCTTTATTCTGCACAAAAGTTTCCGCTTCAAATTCACCCAAGCCGTATTCCGCAACCAATCGTTGGCGTTTTTGCGCCGGCAGTTCGGGAACGGTTGCTTTTATTTCATTTAAAAATTTTTCGGAATGATCCATCGGCGGCAGATCAGGCTCCGGGAAATAGCGATAATCTTTGGCTCCTTCTTTTTCGCGCTGACTGTAAGTTTTTCCTTTGACCTCGTCCCAGCCTCGGGTTTCCTGGATCAATTTCTCCCCTTTTTCCAAGGCCTCGGCTTGCCTTTTTATTTCGTAATCAATGGCGCGCTCAACTGCTTTAAAAGAATTAAGATTTTTGACCTCCACCTTTGTTCCCATCCCTTTTTCATTTTCCGGCAATTTGCCGTTTTTCAGTTCTGACAAAGAAATATTGGCTTCCACTCTCATCTGGCCTTTTTCCATATCAGCGAAAGAGACATTGAGATATCTTAAAATCAGCTGTAATTCCTCGGCGAACCGGCGAGCCTCAACAGCGGAACGGATATCCGGTTCGGTTACCAATTCCATCAACGGCACTCCGGCGCGGTTAAAATCAACCAATGAATAATCTTCTCCGTCCGGATGCAAAAGACGGCCAGTGTCTTCTTCAAGATGCACGCGCCTAACGCGGACAGTTTTTAGATAAGGCACTTGTCCTTGCTCGCTATCTATTGGAATTTTAACTTCCAATAAACCGTTTTCGCAAAGCGGCTCATCATATTGGGAGATCTGATAGCCTTTGGGCAAATCGGGATAAAAATAATTCTTGCGGTCAAATTTGGAATGGACCGGAATACTGCATCCTAAAGCCATGCCTGTCTTGATAACTTTTTTTACCGCTTCCTTATTGATAGTCGGCAAAGTTCCCGGATGGCCCATGCAAACCGGACAGGTATTCAGATTAGGCTTGCTCGGATCCGGTTCGTTCCTGCACGAGCAAAACATTTTAGTCTCGGTATTTAATTCAGCGTGAACTTCTAAGCCAATGGTCGGTTTGAACATAAGACAATTAAAAAATTAGTGTTTTAAAATCTTGGCTATTTCCACTCCAGAACTGGTGCCGATGATATCAGCGCCCATCTCTATCATCATTTGGGCATCGGCCAAGCTTTTTACATTACCCGAAGCTTTGATCAACAAACCGGGAGCGCCTTGGCGCATTAATTTTAAATGCTTGCCCTTCTCGCACAATTCGGAATTTTCCAACGGATCTTTTTCGGTCGCGGTTTTAACGCAAAAAGCTCCGGCTTGCTTGACTATTTGCGACGCTTTAACAACTTCTTCATCGGTCAAATATCCGGAACCGATAATGACTTTGGTATGGCCTATTTTACAAATAGATTTAAGGTCTTTTAAAATCTTGTCCCAGCGGCCATGTTTGGCGTCAGGAATAGGCATAACCACATCAATATCATCAGCGCCGTCCTTAACAGCCTTTTTGGCGATCTGGACGCGCTTGGCATGCGGGCTGTCCCCGATTGGAGGGTCTATCAAGCAGACTGCTTTAACGCCGGAACCGGCCAATTCTTTCTTAACGGTTTTAACCCATTTCGGATTCACGCAAACTCCCCGAAAGCCGTATTCTTTGGCTTCCTGACAGGTTTTTATAATATCAGCTTCAGACGCGGTTTCTTTAATATTCGTATGGTCTATTTTATTAAGTATTTCCATAAGCTTTTAATATTTATACCACAATTCCGCTTATTTTTAAATTCATCCAGCCTCTGCCGGCTTGCAAGGGTCTAATCCTTGCATCCTGTTCTGCAAGATTTTTTGCAAGGGTTAGACCCTTGCAAAAACCTGCTCTGTGCTCTGTAAAATTTATTTTAATGACGAAGGAAGGCTTGCTTTAACTTCTTCAAAAACTTCCTCTATCGTCTTTTCCCCTTCCACTACAACCCATTCGGTAAAGGTTTTGTTTTTGGCCAGCTTTTTATAAAAACTGCCTACAGTTTTCAAAAGTTTTTCATTGCTCTCGTTGCGGTCAAGGCTATTTTTTTCTTTAAACTTTCTTTCCATAGATACTTTCGGCGAAACATCTATATAGATTATCAAATCAGGCTTGGGCAGTTCCAAAATTTCGGCCATTTGCAAAGACTTTTTTAAAGGAAAACCTTGAATGCTTTGATAAGCAATGGTTGAGCTGAAGTAACGGTCAGCGATAACAACCTTGCCTTCTTTAAGCCACTTATTTATCCTTTCCTTGTCTTTAACAAAATCGGCCGTGTAAATAAGAAATTGGACTTCTGCTGAAAAATCAAAACAACTATGAAGATAATTATGGATCATGCCGCCTATCGGCCCTTCATAATCAGGATAATAAACCCTTTCCACTTTAAAATTTTTGTTGCGCAAATGATCGGTCAAAAGCTTGCCATGAGTTTCCACCCCAGCACCGTCAATCCCCTCTAAGACGATGAATTTGCCCTTTTTTGCCGTCATGAAATAATTGTAAAGTAAAAAAAGGATATTGTCACTAGAAAATGTAAAATGTAAAAATCAAAATGAAAAATGACAATTTAAAATCTCAAAATGTCTAAAAACAAAAATTATTGTATCATTCCGCGAAAATATATAATCCCGCCAGCGGCGGAATACCATAATTTTTCATTTTGATTTTTTATTTTTACATTTTAGTTGACTAAACAAAAAACCCGCTATTTGCGGGTCTTTCGTTGTTTCT
>CAIMDX010000010.1 GCA_903839905.1 uncultured bacterium | reverse complement strand
GACAGTTCGCTCAGATCAAAAATAATAGGGATTTGAAGCTCATCATCATTCTCAGGCAATCCTGAAGGATTATCTTTTTCTAAGATCAAAACGCCCTGCTCCGTAGACGAGGTGGCAAAATTAAGCTGGGCCTTGAACGGCACGAAGTCCTCCGTCATCCAGTCGCTCTGCGCCTGAGCGACAGCGGTACCCAAAATATTTCCGTTGGCATCAATTATTTTAATCGGGAAAGAAGCCTCAAAATACCATGTACCCCGCGCCTCCCCTTCTATTGAAAGCGGGTTTTTTATGGTCTGGTTTTGTTTTGGATTAGAAACACGGATAAGGTCATCTTTCGGCGGTTTGACTCCCGTACAACGCCAATTTATCTCTGCAGTCTTGGCTCCTTCCGACACAACACAAGCAGGGCTGCATCCTTCCTGTTTAAATTCATCTTTGACCGCGAGGTCAAACCACCATGTTTTGGAAATTGAATTATATGCGCCTTCCGAACTCACCAATCCCTTCTCGGGACACTGGCTCGCCGATGCAATTAATCGGGCTTCCTCAATATTCAAACTGGAAAAAGACGGCTGAGCTTGCTGATAAAAATACCATCCGCCAATGCTAACAAGAACAAAAACTAAAAATATAATTAAAAATTTTAGAAAAGACATAGAATTTTGTTAATAAGATTATAATTATTATTAAAACCAAACATTAAAAACTATTATTTTATTTACCGAAATAGGCAAATAAACTTTGGATGCCCGTAAAACTTCTCCAACGCAAAGCATTTTCATCGGGGCAGAACCTTAATAATACGGCGAAGGATGCGTTGCATGAATTGCAATATATTAATCTCTATATTGATTATGGTCATTTTATTTTTTTATGGTTTCTTTTTGATCTGTTTGAGTTCTTTTTCCAACTTTTTGACATGGTCTTCCAATTTTTGTGTTCGTTCCACAAATTTAGACTCCAAATGATTTGCGTGGCTGGCCAGCGTTTCGGCAATAACCATCATCTCCGTAACATCTTCCATCGCAAGAAGTATAATCGGCGGAAACATTTTGGAAGAATCGTCGTCTTTAAAATGGATCTGACGGGCATTTAAGATCATCACCTTGCGTCCAATGACAGGAAAATCGTGAGCAACCTCAAAGCCTTTAAAAAATGTATTTTTAGGCAGGATGTCTTCAAGAAGCTTCCGCAAGGCTGGAATACTCCATTGGCCATTCCCGAGCTCGTACACGACCTTGCCCTCGGTGTCTCTTGGTTCAACCTGGAATTCCCGATAAAAAGATTCGTTAGCTGCCATCACGCGAAGATCTTTATCAAGAATTAAGACCGGCTCCCTTACGACATCTACCACGGTTTTAATGTATGTCCAGCTTTTCTCCCAAAGATGATCTACGAAATCGGTCCCGATTGGTTCAACTTTTTTTTCTACGACATTTTTATTTGTTTTCATACCAATAATGCCGTCAAAGGGATTAAATTATTACGAATCGCTATTAGAAGCACAAAATGTTATGCTCAAAACATAGAGACTCCCGCAATATCGCTGTAATGCTTGGCCAAACAAGAAAAACCGAAAAAGTTTGATTCTTATATGTTCTCTCTATTATCAAATTTCTGCTGTAATAATTTTGTAATAAAACACAGCCGCGAACGGCATACAATATGACCCCAAAAGAAACGACGCGACAACGAACGATATTGGCCACGGCGCACAGCGACTACTCAAAAAGCTTGTTTCCTATGCATTTTTCAAGGTAAGCGACCATTCAATAAGTGAAGATTTGGTACAGGACGCTTTTATGAAAACATGGAGCTATCTTATCAAGGGAGGGAAAATAGACACGATGAAAGCTTTTCTCTACCATATTCTCAATGACCTTATTGTAGATGAGTATAGAAAGCATAAAACGATCTCTTTTGATGTTCTTCTTGAAAAAGGTTTTGAGCCGAAAAATGACCATTCCAAGCGCCTTTTCAACTTATTGGACGGAAAAGCAGCAATCCTTTTGATCCAGCGGCTCCCGGAAAAGTATCAAAAAGTGATGCGCATGAAATATGTCCAAGAGTTGTCGCTCAAAGAAATGTCTCTCATTACCGGGCAAACAAAGAATGCTCTTGCCGTACAATTGCATAGAGGACTAGAAAAGCTCAAAATGCTATATAATCACATATAATATTTAATAAAAAATTATGATTGAAACAATTGCTATAGTCTTATTAATTCTCTGGCTCCTTGGATTTAGTTTTAAGTTGGGAGGCAATTTAATCCACGCGCTGCTCGTCATCGCGCTTATTATTTTCATCGTTAAGCTTTTGTCTTAACGGCTCTCTCTTCCCCTCTTCAGTTCGTTTCTAATATCCAAGTAGTCCGGTACGGCACTAGCCACTAAATTCCAAAAATTTGGCGAGTGGTTAAACTCTTTTAAATGGCACAATTCGTGGACAATAATATAATCAGCCAATCTTTCGGGAAACAACGCGATTTTATAATTAAAATTAAGATTGCCCTTTCTTGAACAGCTGCCCCAGCGGGTCTTCTGATTTTTAATACTGATTTTATTAAATTTAAAACCATAAATTTTGTTAAAATACTCAATTCTTTTTTGCGCCAAAGCCAAGGCTTGATCTTTATATTCCAAATAATCTTTTTTAGTGCTTTTAGGAAATACTTGCCCTGAAATGCTTTTAAAATATTCCAATTTATCAATTATCCATTGCGATTTTTTGATAATAAACTGCTCAACAACGCTCTCACTTATATTCCGCGGAGCTGTCACTACAAGGCTGCCATCACAATAAATTGCCAGCCTTAATCGCCTGGCTTTTTTGCTTACTTTCAAAGCGTATTCTATTTTCCTTTTATTTAACTCTATCTGTTTTTTCACGCCTAAAAAATAATAGCCTCACTGAAATTATAAACTAATTATACATTTCTGATCTTTTAAAAAAAGGACGACTAACGGCCGTCCTTTCCTATGGCAATCGGCTAGAGGCCGATCTTCGGTAAAGACTATTTCCCTTTAGAGATATTTTTATTAAGCCTTTCTAGCCCTATAGCGCAGCGGTTCCCCCAGGCATCAAGCATTTTTCCTTCTCTTAAAACATACATAATCTCACAATTGTTCGGGCAGCCGCCGCAGTCAAATCCGCGAGTCTCAAAAGAAATATCCTTAACATCAAACGAGAATTCATTCTCTTCCTGCGAATCCCTGGCCAGGATAGCGGCGCCGATCGCGCCCATCAAAGGACCGAAGTCATCCACAACAACATTAAAGCCGGTAACTGCTTCAAACGCTTTGACCACGCCAATATTCTTGCTGACCCCTCCCTGAAAAACGATCGGCGGCTGGATATTTTTCCCTTTGCCAACATTGTTTAAATAGTTATTCACGATAGCGGCGCATAAGCCTGCGATCAAATCTTCTTTAGAGTGGCCGATCTGGGCTTTATGCACCAAATCAGACTCGGCAAATACCGTGCATCTTCCAGCGATCTTGGTCGGCGCTTTTGACCGCAAAGCATACTCCCCGAATTCTTCCACTCCGACATTCAATCTCCTGGATTGAGACATTAAAAACGCTCCGGTTCCGGCAGCGCATAAAGTGTTCATGGCATAGTCTACAACCACGCCGTCATCAATGATAATGATCTTTGAATCCTGTCCGCCGATCTCAAAAATAGTTTTGACATCGGGATGAAAAGACAGCGTGCCGATGGCATGGGCGGTAATTTCATTTTTGACAATACTGGCATTCAAAATTTTTCCGATCAACTCTCTGGCTGAACCGGTCGTTCCCACTGCCACGATCTTCACTTCCTTGCCTTGAAGCTGTCCATAAATTTCTTTTAACAGTCTTTTCACGGCGCCAATGGGATCGCCCTCTGTCCATAGATAAGATTGGGCCAAGATTTTATTGTGCTTGTTGACCACTACAGCCTTAGTTGATATTGATCCGATATCAACGCCCATATAACCTTTAATTGTTCCCTGTTTTATTTCCATGTTTTTTGTTTTTTTTCATTTTT
>CAIMDX010000009.1 GCA_903839905.1 uncultured bacterium | reverse complement strand
GATCAAGCTCTTCTTCGCGGATATACTTTTCCAAACACTTAACGGTTTTTGATTTTTTGGTACATCGGTAATAGGTATGGCCTTTTCTGACTTCGGCAGTTATTCCCATCCCGCAATTTCCGCAATGGAGCAAACCGCAAAGCGGTTTCGGATCGTTCGCTTTTCTTTGCGGTTTGCCTCGATCTCGCAAAACTTCTTGTACTTTGTCAAAAAGTTTTTTTGTGATGATTGGCTCGTGTTTGCCTTCGTGGATCTCGCCCAAAAATCGGAAATGGCCGTAGTAGAAAGGATTTAACAAAATATGGAACACTTGGCTTCGTTTGACGCATCTTTTAGTTCCTCTGGTTACGATTCCGTTTTGCGCTAGAAAAGCAGAAATATCTTCGAGTCTTGATTCGTTCTTGGCGTATAGCTCAAACGCTTCTTTGATAATCTTTGCTTTCTTTCTATCGACCGCAACGCTTTTATCCCGCGAATCGTTTATATAGCCAACCGGTACACGACCCGGATATTCGCCGCGCCTTAGCTTCTGGCGGAGCCCTCTTTTGGTATTTTCCGAAAGCGAATCGATATAATATTTACTCTGTCCAAAAGAAATATTCAGCATAAACTTCCCCTGCGGCGTGGGTTCAAACCAAAAGGTGGGGAAGCGCAAGGCGGCGATTGTGCCGGTATCGACAAGATAAATGATCTTGCCGCCGTCAACGCTGTTGCGGGCCAAGCGGTCCGGGTGCCAGGCAATGATGCCCTGCGCCCGCCCTTTCTCTATCTGCTCGATCATTTTGTTAAAAATCGGCCTTCCCGGAATCTTGGCCGATTGTTTTTCGATGAAGGTTTCAGTGATGGCTAAATTCTCGCGTGTAGCAAAATCGCGAAGCTCTGAAAGTTGCGCCTCAATAGATAGGACTTGTTTATCCTCAACATCCGTAGATTTTCTGGCGTATAGAAAATAATTAAACAAGGTGGTATAATTGTTATAATTTAACTTGTAAGTTATTATATATAAAATCATATAAGCATGTCAAAAGAACCATCTGCCATCGGGAAGGCTATTCGAAAATATAGACAAGAAAAAAATATGTCACAGGAAGCTTTAGCACGAACAGCCAATTTATCTCTCCCTACTATTGTTAAGATTGAATCCGGCGAAACGCCGAATCCGGGCATCGAAACAGTTAAAAAAATTGCGGACGCGCTTGGCGTGTCGCTCGATGATTTAATGAAATAAGTATGGCAAATAGCAACCTTGCAAACGCAAAAAAAGTAAAGAATGATGAGTTTTATACTCAGTATGGCGATATTCAAAAAGAGATTGAAGCGTATTTGGAATACAATCCCGATGTGTTCCGCGATAAGGTTGTGTATTGCAACTGCGACGATCCGTTTGAGAGCAATTTCTTTCGCTATTTCGTGCTTAATTTCAAGAAGCTCGGATTAAAACAGCTTATCACCACCAGCTACAAACCCTCGCCCGTGGCCAACACGCAATTGGGGTTGTTTGGCGATGATAAAACCATTACAAAATCAAAAGGCCGTCCTAAAATAAATGCCAACAAATTTATTATCAATGAAGTGCATGACATAGATGGCGACGGTGAGTTCAACTTGAAGGATGTTGCCACGCAGTTAAAGGCAAACAAACATAACGAATGGACGCCGCTGGAAGGCGACGGCGACTTTCGTAGTGATGAATGTATAAATCTGCTTAAACAATCCGACATCGTCGTGACAAATCCGCCGTTCAGCCTTTTTCGCGAATATGTTAAACAACTTTTTGATTACAACAAAAAGTTTGTGATTATTGGCAATAAGAATGCGATTACTTATAAGGAGATTTTTCCGTTGATAAAAGGTAATAGGATGTGGGCTGGGGTAACTAGCTTTAATAAAGACATGCTTTTTATTTCACCAGAGAAAATTGACTCTTCAAAACTGCCGATTACCGCGACTAGAGTTGTCGATGGTGTAGCCTATTTGCGCTCGCCTTCGATTTGGCTTTCTAGCCTTGACCACGGACGTCGTCACCAGCCATTGCCGCTCATGACAATGGAAGAAAATTTGAAATACAGCAAACACAAAGAAATTAAAGGCAAGAAAGCGTATGATAAATATGACAATTACGATGCCATAGAGGTACCGTTTACTGATGCTATTCCGAGTGACTACGACGGCGTAATGGGCGTGCCACTTTCTTTTTTCGATAAGTACAACCCTAAACAGTTTGAGATATTAGGAATTACCGATAGACAGGCAAGCTATGGTTATAGAACAAAGATATATAAACCATCAGACTCACCAAAATATAACGACCTAAATAGGCAGGGTGTTTTAAAAATTGGTAACGATTATAAATCTTTATATCACCGTATTCTAATAAAAAAAAGAAAAATAATATGAAAACGATTTTAAAAATTAACATAACTGTCAAAGATATTTGCGATGG
>CAIMDX010000008.1 GCA_903839905.1 uncultured bacterium | reverse complement strand
TTAATATTCCTCGCATTTTTTCTGGTAAAAAGACTGGCTATGATCGCAAGACGGGCATTTCTCCGGAGCTTCTTTGCCAAAATGGACGAAGCCGCATTCGCGGCAGACCCACCAAATCTCTTCTTCTTTTTTAAAAACAGTTCCGGCTTCAACCTCTTTCAACATCTTCTGGAATCTTTCTTCGTGATGCTGTTCGGCTTTGGCAATAGATCTTAGTCTTTGCGCTATTTCAGGCAGGCCTTCTTTTTCCGCTTCATCGGCAAACTCGGGATACATTTTTGTATATTCATAATTTTCTCCAGCAATAGCGACTTTTAAATTTTGCGCTGTTGTCCCTCTAATGGTCGGAACTTCGGCCTCAACCTGGATAGTATCGTAATTTCCGCCATTCTCTTTGAGTTGATTAATCAACTTCATCAACCAATTGGCGTGCTCTCTTTCGTTATCCGCGGTAATCAAAAAATTTTCAGCAATCTGCTCAAACCCTTCGTTCTTGGCGATCTTGGAATAAAAAGTATAACGGTTGCGGGCCTGGCTTTCTCCGATAAAAGCTTTGGCTAAATTCTTAATTGTGTTTTCCATAGCTTTTTTCTTCTTATGATTATGCTTCCATTATACCAAAAAACATAAAACCCCGTAAGTCTTTTTAGGAACTCGCGAGGTTTTAAAAAATAATCACATCGTCAGCAAATTATCGTAGAGTTTTTTGATCTCTGGATAATTATCCTTAAGATATTCACGATTATAAAGATAATCGTAATATAAACTTGCCGACAGCTCAACAACATCCAGTTCTCCTCCTCTTATAACATTATAATCTTGCAGTTCTTTCTTCGCTTTTCCGCTAGGGACCATAGCTTCAATGTCTTCCGGTCGGAGTCCGTACAAATAATAATGCCCTATTTCGTGGGCAGTAACAAAGTTTCTTTCTTCCTCTCCTAAATCTCTTAAAATAAAAACAACTCTTTCCTCGGGGAAAATGCATCCCAAAGCTATTTCGTTTCCCTCTTTTGAAGGGCAAAAAAAATTTACATCATCAACTAAATAGAAACGAAGATCTCTAATGCTCCTCGCAAAATCGGTATAGCTGGGGATTAAGACAAGAGTTAGATAAACAAACGTAAAAACAAAAAGATATTTGAGCTTCATATATAAAAGGGCTGACATTAAAATTCTTCGCGGCTTAGCCGATTGGCTTATCAAGCCAACGGCCCGAAGAATGTCTTTTATGTATAAAAGAAATATACGGCTTTGTCAAAAAAAATTAAAAGCAAAACCCCCTTAATTAAAAGGGGGTTCTTGCAAAAAAGAAAGTCTGTCTATCTCTCCAACGACCCGAATCCACCGGAACATTACTTTAAGATCTTTGACATCCCGTTCATTAAAAAATCCATCCAGGATGCGGTCGGGGCGGCGGTGCAGGACAAGGGGCTCAAGAAGGTGGCGCTGCTCGGCACCACGTACACCATGGAGGAGCCGTTCTACCGAGGCGTTCTGGAGGGCGAC
>CAIMDX010000007.1 GCA_903839905.1 uncultured bacterium | reverse complement strand
CGATCTAGTTAAATATTTCTTTCCATCGCTGGACATTAATTTCAGTTGTCCGATTTTATCGGACAACTCGCTTCCTTCCTGCTTAAGCTTTCTTTTAAGATCGTCCCAATATTTTCTCGGTCGGTTATTTTGCGCCAAAACTCCCACAACATCCACCACGCTAAAATACCATTTTTCCTTTTTACTATTCCACGAACGCCGTACCGGCTGTTCGTCAAAAATTACAATAAGTTTATTGGTTTCCATATATAGCCCACAACCATTTTACCAACATCGGTAAAATGGTCATAAAATATTATTTAATTCCTAATTTTTTCAGTTCCGGTTCCAATTTCTCCAGCTCTTTTAAATTTAGCTTTCATATATTAGATAATAATGGGGCTAGCCACCATTTCTTGGCCTCCCCGATCTTCGCAATGTTTGTTCAAAGCCAAAATTTTTGACTACTTTTCTTGCTCAATCAATATCTCTGCACGGATTTATTTTATCCATAAATTAATTATACTGAAAAACCAAAATTGATACCATTTTTATTCTCAGAAAGACGCGAGCGCTGCACGGGTAAGCGGACCGACGTAGCCCACGGCCGGCGATATGCCTCGCGCAATCTGGAATCTGATAACCGCAGCTTCCGTTGCCGAACCGAAATAAATTGTCTCATTCCCCAAGGAACCTAAACCAGTTGATGCGACCGCATATCCGTTAGTATTCAATAATTTTTGGAGAGTACGAACATCCTCGCCGCTAATACCTCGATACAGGTTATGTGCCAACGCCACAGTGCTGGTGCTGGCGCCAATGTTAGGACTGGCTGGAATAGAAGGCTGCGATACCGTAAGAGGGCGAGCTTTAATAAACGCTCGCGTTATGGCCCCATAGTATCCGCTCGCCGGAGAAATGCCCAGCGCCACCTGATATTCCACAAGAGCCGCTTTCGTAATTGCCCCAAAATAACCGGTCGCACCCGCACTGGCAAGGCGCGCCGCCGCAGCGCCCGAAGACGCTTGTATTAAATATTGCTGAAGCGCAATAACCGCAGTACCAGACGAACCGATAGCGAGGTCGCCGGTAAGGATTCCTCCTGAACTTGCCGGAGCAGAAGTCTCCGAGACAGACGCGAGAGAGTCAATGATGGATACAGGCAAAATAATCTTGGCGGCAAGAGCGGCAATAAATGTGCTGCGAAAATTCGTCACAAGAAATTGCGAAAGAGCAATCCTGTCGGAATTTTGCGTAAGAATTATAGAAAGGTATGATATCTTTTCTTGAAGCGAAAATTCTCCTGTAAGGCGCAAAAACGGATCCATCGGGGCGCCGGAACTGTTGTGAATCTCAAAGTGCAGGTGCGCCGCCCCGCCGGAGGCATTGCCGGTATTCCCCACATAACCGATAAGCGAGCCCTGTCCAAGAACCAGCCCGGAGACCACGCCCTCTCCAAAACGATCGAGGTGATAATAAACAAATGTCTCACCTCCGGGATTCGCCGTGTAGACGGCATTCCCTTCACCTGTGGCGCTGTAATCTGTACGAATGACAACGGCAGCAGTTGGAGAAACAATAGGAGTCCCCTTAATTGCCATGATATCCTCTCCTTCATGCAAACGGCCGCCGGAGCGCGGGTCGCCAAAGTTTGGCGATATGTCCTTAACCTCGACGCCAAAAAGAACCGGCATCAGCACAGAGGCCGTGGCTGTGCTATTCAGCTTAGAAATTTTTTGCTGAAAATCGTTCGACTGGCGCCGGTATTCCTGTATCTGTTGCAGGCGATCACTTCCCCACTCGCTCGAGCCATCTAGATAAAATGAAGAGGATGCAAAGTCAAATGACGAGCTAGTTGTCTGTGCCGCCGCCGCAATGGACGATAGCGCAAACGCAAATACTATCACTAACGCATAAAGCACAGAATGTTTTATGCTTTTTTTGCTTAAAAAAACTTTCATATAATTTAATTATACCCTTTTTATTCCTAATCTCTACAAACCAACTATAAAGAGAAAACCAGAGTTGACACTATTTTTTTCTATTTTTTTGACACTATTTTTTTACCGAAAAATGAAAACTGCCGCCATTTTAAACCGCCGTCTTGCGGACGGCGGTTTTTTCTTGCGGTGCAATTTCTATTCTGTGGTCTTTCCGTCAAATTCTTCATCATCTTCCATCGCCTCTTCTTTTGTCGCGTGCAATACCTGATCACGGTGATGAGCAGGAGAGTAAATGGTGTAGAGTTTCAAGCTGTCGCTTCCCGTGTTAATAACATTATGCTCGCTCCCGGCCGGAACAATAATGGCGAAACCATCGGAAACATCGTATTCGTTACCGTCGATGATAACCTTGCCCTGGCCTTTTTCCACGCGGAAAAATTGATCGTTGTCCAAATGAGTTTCCACCCCTATCTCTTCTCCAGCCTTCAGACTCATTAAAACCAACTGGCTGTGCTCGGCAGTATAAAGCACTTTGCGAAAATTATCGTTGGCAATGGTTTCGGATTCGATATTTATAACGTATCCTTTTTTCATAAATTTTAATTTAATTTGTTAAAATTTAATAATTGCTAACGACCCTTAGCTCTTTAATTGTAACCTAATGGCAAAAGAATGTCATCAACAAGCTTATTCCGCCTTAAACCCGATAGAGTTATTCTCGGCATTCTGCGGAATAAGCGTTGGAGTTAAATATTTTTCCACGAGAGTTTCAAATTTATCATAAATAGTTTCATCTATTTTCCATGAACTTTCTTCTATTAAAGGCTTCCCAACGAGCAACCCATTTTTATCAAAGTATGGCGGAGTGATTACCCGAAAATACGGTTTTTCCGTCCGATTAACAATGATAATTTTCGCCTTCCAAAACTCGCTAATTAAATTAAGTTTTTCCTTGTCATTATTATGAGATTTACCATCCCAGCGGAATTTTACCTCAAGAAAAACAGGATCTCCTTTTATATCAATTACAATAAAATCCGGAATTGTCCTGATTCTTTCGCCTACATCGGTATGCCTAGAAAAATTCTGCTGGATTTGCGTAAGGTTCTGAAGAATTGCCTCATATCCAAAACGATATACTTTATTGCCGGATTGCTTAAGTAAATCCTCAACCAATGTCTCGGCCATCCGGCCCTTAAGCATACTTTCCGGATCAAGATTGTTTTGATTCATAGATTAGCTAAATTAAAAATAAAAAGTAAATCCCGAATTAAAATTTATTCTAAGCTATAGTCCCTTCGTAAAACGGCACTTCGGATAATTTGAACAGCCATAAAGTTTCCCAAATTTACCATCTTTTTTGATCAAACTCCCTCCACATTGCGGACATTTATTTGTAAACGGTTTTTTTGATTCTCTTTCTTCTTGCTCAGCCCACTTTATATATTTAACAAGTTTTTGCCCATCAATTAATTCAATTGGCTTGTCTCTCGCAAATTCCTCGGCTGGCAGCGTAAAATAATTATTGGTTATAAAATAACACTTAACATCGGCAAATTTGCTGATTATAGCGCCATAAAAATCCCTTACCTTATCCACTTGGACCTTTGAGCTATATTGTTTGCATTGGACATAAGATTTTTTATTATCCTTTTCTAGAATTATATCTATCCCTCCATCGCTAGATCCACCAACCACATCAGCTTTATACCCCAATTTTCTAAATAATTCGGCGATATATAGCTCAAATTCTTTATGAGATAATCTTCCTATACAATCCATTAGATCAAGATTGTCCCTTACTTGCTCTCCCTTTTTAAACTTACGGCGAACTGTTATTTTTTTATTTAATCTTCTCACCATCAAAGGTAAAATGTTAATGGCGATAATTAATAACCAAACCCACCAAGAACTGGTAAAAATAAGCCAAAAAACTTCACCTATCCCCTTTAATAATATCGGCCCCAAATCGGGCACGAGATGAACAGTGGAAGAGACCATAAATTAATTATACCGAAAAACCAGAACTGACACTATTTTTTTGTAGTAAGAAAAACCCATGTTATTGGCTCTAGCTCTTTTATGTATATTTCTTAATCAATTCTAAACAATCCTCGTAAGCATCGGCTTTACCTCCGATAAATTCATTCAATCCGTACTCTTCAATTTTCTCACTTTCCCACAACTCTTCTTTCCAGTCGGCTCGATAATTTTGTGCTAATTCTGATATTTCTTTTTCCAACAATTGTAATTTTGTATTCATATTCTGATCCTTGATCAAATAAAATATAAAGTCAATTATCTCAATCTATATCGCCCTTCTCCTAAAAATTCTAGATAACCTTTATCTCTCAAGAGTTGCAGCTGTTGTCTGATTTTCGGTTTGATATTTTTATTTTCAGGATGAATAATAGCCAAATCTTTTTCAAAGGCATATATATCTTGCAACGAAAACTCTTTTTTATTTAAACCATCGATGCAATTCATAATATCCAAAATCCAACCTTTTGCGTCAGCCTTTTTAATCTGTTTTAGAAATACTGTTTTCTGCCATTTTTCCAGCACATCTTTTTTGTCTACTTCTTTTCCGTTCTCAATATAGAAAATTTGTCCTGCCTTGGGAATTTTTGAAAATAATATATTCGAGCCAATCCAGCCAGCCCTCCTAGCGTTCTCTGCAAGCGCCTTTCTTTGTTCTATAATTTCAGATACAAAAAAATGCTTCGGCACAACAAAAAAGTCGCTCACACCTAACATCTCGACCGTATATCCCATAAAAAAGAAGTTTGGTTTTTGAGAAGAATTGATTCTTTTTATCATTTGCGAGTAAGCGCCAGCAGAAACTTTTTTACCAATTTTACCTTTCTTGCATTTTAACTCAAAATCTTCCGCGCATTTTTTACAATAAAAATCCGCAACAGGCTTATTGTTGTCATAATCATAAATATTATCGCCACAACTAGGGCAATAAATTTCATTAAAAACCCAAGTCTCGCTTAGAACTCTAGCTTTTTGAGAATAATTCGTATAAATGTCGGCTAATTTCGTATCAAAATTTAAATTCATAGATTAAACGAAGACACGAATTCATTAAAAAAGATTAATTGTCTTCTTGTCCAATAAATATCTCTTCATAAATTTAGTCTCCCAAATATGGCGACTAAATCAATTTTTATCAACTTGGCCTGTGTCGATTTGAGGAATCAACTTGGGCATAAACATGCCTTGAAGATGTTCCTCGGAAACAACATCATATGAATCAGTCTCTATGATAAGTGACTTATTAGGGTTAATGACTTCTGACAAGTGGATCAAGCTAATATTTGCACCAAATTCCTTAATTGCCCTACAAAAAGGAACAAAATCGTCATCGTTCGTTAGCAAAACCAACCTTTCGATTTTTCCCATACTTGCCAACTTGAGGGCGTCACAACATATTTCTATATCGACTCCTTTTTCGCTTTTTGTAAAACGACCTTGAAATTTTTCAGGAACTTTTTCGAGAACAAACTTATTGAATGCATCAGAACTTTCAAGTTTTTCTCCGCAATACTTAAAATTGATATCCTTGATTAGGCCTGGTTTTTTAAAATTGGGTATTATTAAATAATCGCCAACAGTTTTTTCTCCTTTTGGGAAATAAAATACAGCCCTTTTATATTCTCCGTCTATTAAATCTCTTAAGAATGTGGCGAAATAAAGAATAAATAGAACTGGATCAAGCTTCCTATTCTTGAATGATTTTAAATTTTTCTGCACCGTTCTGATTTGCGCAATCAAAGACGATCCATCAATAAAAAAATAGTTTTCAACCATATGATTTTATAAAACACCAATTTTTAATTCTATTTTTATATTTCTTATTATTAAGAAAATTCATTGAGATTGGACTGACTTGATATAAAAACACTTCTACCAAATAATTTAAGTTTAATAATGGGAAGACCCAGCCGCTACTATTTTTTTAACTTTCCTACTTTTAATTACCTCTAGTTGCCGAACAATTTAATTATTTTATCATTAAAAAACACCTCAAAAAGAGGTGTTAATTTTTCTTTATTAAACTGATTTTTATTTCTAGCATACTTTATCGGGAGTAGGCCCATTCTTTCCAGGGCTGCGGGGCTTGGATTCGAACCAAGATAACATCCTTCAGAGGGATGCGTCCTACCATTAGACGATCCCGCAGCTCTGGAAAGAATAGAGCTTTCTATTTTAAATACTTAACTTTAATACCTCTTTTTCTTTACTTTTTCAAGTAAGCTTGGACGGCTAAAAGGCTGGAAACTGTTCCTAAAAGCAGGCCTGATCCGAATTGCAAGGCGACCAACTCCCAGATGTTTGCTTTGTAGAAGTCAAACATATTGAATCCCAAGAATATGCCGGACAATTTTTCCTGAAGCAAAAAGGCCATGGCTCCGAAAAGAACAAAAGCTAAAAGAGAGGCGGATAAGCCGCAAAGCAGACCTTGGATAAAATATGGGCCTTGGATAAATCTTCTTTTGGCTCCGACCAGGCGCATTATTTCAATCTCCGCTTTTTGGGAAAAGATGGTCAGCTTAATAGTGTTAAAAGTGACCAAGACGGCGATCAAGCTTAAAAATCCTATTAAAGCAAGGCCGATCGTTCTAATGTTTTTGGTCAGATCGGTCAGCTTTTGAATGACCGTTCCCCTTTTGTAATCGTTCACATTCTGAATCACGCTTTGGAATTCGTCTTTTTTCAAAAAAGTGGAAATGCTGCCGTATTGCGACGGGTTTTTGGCCTGGATATGGATAGATGCCAGGAACGGGTTCATTTCAATGGCTTGCAAAGCCTCGTAATATTTATCGTCTTTGTGGTCTTGAACGAATTTTTGGTAAGCATCGTCGGCGGAAAAATATTCCACTTTTTTCACTTCAGGCACGGCTTTCAACTGATCTTCTATTTTAACGATATCTTCGCGGGCGGTGTTCTCTTTAAAAAAGACTGAGATGTCTATCCTTTCCTGCAAGCGGTCATTCAAAAAGTAAATGGCACCGGCAAAAAGATAAAGCGAACTGGCCAAAAAAACAGCGATAAAAATAATGAATAAAGTGGCAAAGGTCAGGATGCCCTGCCTTTGAAAATTATCCCAGCCTGATTTTAAAATCTTTTGGATTTTTTTACTCATAGGATTTTTGAAAAATTACAGAATAAATCTGCCGTTGGCTTCATCGCTTCTTATTTGGCCGTCTTCAATGGTAATCACGCGGCGCTGCAAAGAATTAACAATCTCTTTGCTATGCGTTGCCAAAAGGATGGTTGTGCCCAGCTCGTTAACTTTATTTAAGATCTTCAAAACATCGCGCGTATGGTACGGGTCAAGATTGCCGGTCGGTTCATCAGCTAGAATAACCTTTGGCCTATGAATCAAGGCGCGGGCAATGGCCACGCGCTGTTTCTCTCCGCCGGATAATTCGTGAGGGAAAGAATTGGTCTGTTTTTCCAAGCCGACCAATTCCAAAATTTGGGACACTTCGTTGTCCATCACGCCGTTTTGATAATCGGTTACTTCCAAAGCGTAAGAAACATTTTCAAAAACCGTTTTATAGGAAAGCAATTTGTAGTCTTGAAAAACAAAACCGATCTGATGGCGGAAAGCGCAAATATCCTTGTCTTTTATTTTGCCAAGGTTCTCCCCGTCAAAAAAAACAGCTCCTTCGGTAGGCTGTTCCTGGCAGGCGATAAGTTTAAGCAAAGTGGTTTTGCCCGCGCCCGAACGGCCGCAAAAAGTAATGAACTCTCCTGCTTCCACATCAAAAGAAACATTTTGCAAAGCCACCTTTGTTTCGCGGTTAAAACTTAACGGATATGTTTTTGTAATGTTTTCAAGTTTAATCATTTTGCTGTATTTGGGCGGTTATAAATTCTTCTAACTCGCCGTCTAACACGGCGTTGACCTGCGATGTTTCCACGCCGGTTCGCAAGTCTTTAACTAATTGGTAAGGCTGGATTACATAAGATCTGATCTGGTTTCCCCAGCTGGCGGAAATTTTATTGCCCTTGATCTGAGATAATTCTTTCTGCTGTTCCGACATTTTCAACTGGAAAAGCTTGGCATAAAGCATTTCCATCGCCGTTTCCTTGTTTTGGCCTAAAGATCTTTCGGTTTGAGCGGATACTATTATTCCTGTCGGTATATGAGTAATACGAACGGCAGACATTCTTTTGTTCACATATTGGCCGCCCGGGCCGGAAGCATGGAAATAATCTAATTTTAAATCAGCCGGGCTTACATTTATTTCTTTGCCGTCTTTGATCTGCGGCAGAATCTCCACCAGGGCAAAAGAAGTGTGGCGCAATTTTTGGGATGAAAATGGAGAAATTCTTACTAGGCGATGAACTCCATTTTCTTTCTTTAGTATACCATAAGCAAACTTTCCTTTTATCTCAAGCGTAACAGACTTAATGCCGACGCGGCCTTCCGGCCCGCCTGATTGTCCGAAATCCTGATCCAAAATCGTAACTTTGAAACCGGCTTTTTGGCAATATCTTTGATACATCCTTAAAAGCATCGCGGCCCAATCTTGCGCATCCTGCCCGCCTGCTCCGGAATAAATAGATAACAACGCATTACCGCTGTCATATTTTCCCTTGAATCGCACTTCAATATTCTTCTTTGATATTTTTGATTTTAAAAGCTCAACTTTTTGGTTTAATTCTTTTTCCAAATTCAAATCTTCCTGGCAAAGAACCGACAACTCTTTCACTTCTTTAATCTCGCTCTTAATTTCTTCAAAATCTTTCAGCTGTTCCTTTTTATGAGCCAGCTCCTGCGAAATTTCCTGGGCTTTTTCCTGGTCTTGCCAAAAATCATCGCGCCCTGAAATTTCCTCCAACTCTTTTATTCTATCTGGAAAACCAGCTAAGTCAAAGATGGCCCTCTAACAAGAGAGCCTCTTTCTCTAAATTTTCAATTAGCTGGTTAAGATTTTCCATATTTTTAAACGCTTTCCAGAGCCAGAGGTGGGAATCGAACCCACAATCTACGCGTTACGAATGCGTTGCTTTACCATTAAGCCACTCTGGCGGATTTTGGCAACGCCAAAATAGTTATCAGTTGTTAGCTATCAGCCGCTAGACAATTGACTTTTCCAGCATACCAAATCTTCAATTAAATTTCAAAATAATAAAACTGCCACGGGGCAATCTACTAGTCAATGGATAGCGGCAAGCTTTGTTGTTGATTTTTAAAACTTAAGGTAAAATGCTTATATTATGCAAATATTAAACGACCAAAATTTTAAAAAGTTTATTGAAGAAGCCGAAAAGCCGGTTTTGGTGGATTTTTTCGCCAATTGGTGCCCGCCCTGTTCCTTTTTAGGCCCGGTTATTGAAAAAATTGCTGAAAAAATGAGCGGCAAAGTAATTTTTACCAAATTGAATATTGACGACTCCCCGGAGACCGCCCGCCAATTCGGAGTGGAACAGATTCCGACTGTGATGCTTTTCAAAAACAAAGAAGTTATCGCCGACTTTTTGGGTTTTATGCCGGAAGATGCCGTACGAGATTGGATTGAAGCTGAACTAAAAAAATAACTTCATTTAAAAACTTTTACTTTTTATGGAATCGGAAATCAAAAAAATAATAGAAGAATGCGAAGCATATGCGCAAGAAAACGGGCTGAAGCTGAATGACAGCGCTGAAATGCTTGAAGGCTTGGCCAAAAGACTTCTGGAAAACGAAAAAAAATATGGAGCCCGCTATTGTCCCTGCCGCGTAATCAAAAACCAGCCGGAAATAGACCAAAAAAACATCTGCCCGTGCTTTTACTCCAAAGAAGAACTTGAAAAAACGGGCCATTGCCTTTGCTGGCTATTCCTTAAAAAATAGCTATTGATAGAAATACCGAATCTTTCCGGTATTTTTTTTAAAAAAGCGAGAAATACGCCTTTCTGTGGAAAGTTTTATTTTTTTAAAGATCAATTTTGTGCTAAAATTATTTTAATGTATCCAGAAAAGCCGCCAAGACAATTTAATATTTTAGGCAATTGCAAAAAATACGGGCTAAGCACTTGGCAATGCCCTCAATTCCTTTTTTTGATAATGGGAGCCATTATCATTGCCAGCGAATTAACCTTTTACTTTCTGGGAAATTACTATATAGAAGACCCTAAAATAGTTATTCTAGCCATCAGCGGCTTGACCATGATTTTATTCGTGATTGCATTTACCATTACCAAAGGGTTTGAAAATTTGGCCGAATCAAACCGTATGAAATCGGAATTCATTAGCGTAGTCTCCCACCAATTACGCGCCCCTCTTTCCAATCTAAGCTGGACGATTGAATTGATCATGTCCGGACGGCTTGGCAAAATAGAGGCCAGCCAGTTGGAATATTTCAAAATATTAAAAGAAAACAATGGGCGGATGAAAGATCTTGTTTCTAACCTTCTGACCGTTTCCCGGTTGCAATCGGCTAACTTAATCTTGAAAAGCAAAATCTTCCCGCTAGAAGACCTATTAAACGATGCAATCAAATCTTTTTGGCCGTACGCCAAAGCTTCAAATATAGAAATCAAGACAAATATTGAAAAAAATCTGCCAAAAGTCTCCGCTCCTCCAGACCAAATAAAAATGGTTGTTGAAAATCTCTTGGATAATGCTATTAGATACACTCAAGGCAAGGGAAAAGTAACCATTACTATCAAAAAAACCGGCAAAAATATTTATTTTTCCATTGAAGACAGCGGCGTTGGAGTCCCTCAAAGCGATCAAAAATACCTTTTTCAAAAATTCTTTCGTTCGGAAAACGCAATGAAACGCCAAACTCAAGGTTCCGGCCTGGGTCTTTACATAGCTAAATCAATTATAGAAAAATCAAAAGGAAAAATAGGATTTGAAAGCCAGGAAAATGTCGGCACGACTTTTTGGTTCACTCTTCCGATAAAAAATCAACAAGGTAAGGCATAAAATTATTAAAATATCGCCCCAATAAAAAATATGAAAACAATACTATTTATAGAAGACGAAACAGCTCTGCAAAAAACTTTAAGCGAAGTTTTAAGGCAGGAAGATTATAAAGTGATCAGCTCTTTGGACGGCGAAGGCGGACTAAACCTAGCCAAGCTGGAAAAACCGGATTTGATCCTTTTAGATCTAATCCTGCCCAAGATGAACGGCTTTGATGTTTTGGCGAATCTTAAAGCTTCTCCAGAAACCAAAAAAATCCCGGTCATCGTAATGACCAATCTGGAAAACCTAGAAAATGTAGAAAAAGCAATAGAAGCCGGAGCCATGACCTATCTTTGCAAGGCGCAATACAGCTTAACGGAAATTTTGGAAAAAATAAAAAAAATATTAGATTAAAATTCTTCTAATATGAGAGTTGAACCGCAGCAATTAAGATCGTTCCTGCTTGATGCCGGAATGTTAAGTGCGGAAAAATTTGAACAAGCCCAAGCAACGGCTGAAAAAAAGAAAAAAACAGTAGAAGACATCTTAATTGAAGACGGATTGATATCCGAAGAAAAAATAATCAAACTTTCCGCCTATATCTTAGGCATTCCTTTTGTTGATCTTGAAAAAGAAACTATCCCCCCGGATCTTTTAAAAATGATCCCGGAACCGATTGCCCGGGCGCACAATATAATCGCTTTCAGAAAAAAAGGACAAGATCTGGAAGTGGCCATGATTGACCCGGAAGACCTGCGCACGATTGAATTCATCAAAAAAACAACCAGCTTAAGGATTCTTCCCCGCTTAACCAGTCAGGCTTCAATCAAAAATGTCTTGCGCCAATATCAGCGGACTTTGGAAGCGGAGTTTGGAGACATTATTAAAAAAGAAGCCGGCGGTATTAAGCAGATAAAAGACGAAGAAACCTTTGATGATAAATCCGATTTGCAAAAAATCGCCGAAGAGCTGCCTATTATCAGAATCGTGGATACTCTTATGAAGCACGCTATCCTGCAGAGGACTTCGGATATCCATATAGAACCGACCGAAAAAGAAGTGCTGGTCCGCTATCGCATTGACGGTATTTTGCGCGACGCGATGGTCCTGCCGAAAATCGCGTCCCAAGGAATTGTAGCCAGAATCAAAGTGCTATCTAATCTTAAACTGGACGAACACCGCCTTCCCCAAGACGGCCGCTTCAAAATAGAAAGCGATGATTATAAATACTCTATCCGCGTTTCCATCTTGCCGGTTTTTGACGGGGAAAAAATCGTAATGCGCCTTTTATCTGAAACCACCAAGGCTTTAACTCTTGAGCAACTCGGCCTGCGGAGCAAACAGCTTGAAGACCTTCAAGATGCTTTAAGAAAACCGGTTGGCATACTTTTAGTCACCGGGCCGACCGGATCGGGAAAAACCACCACTCTTTATTCAATGATGGAAATTTTAAACAGCCCAGGCGTGAATATTTCAACAATTGAAGACCCGATTGAATACCGCATGCCGAGAGTGAACCAAGCCCAGGTTAATACTAAAATCGGTATGACTTTCGCGAGCGGATTAAGGTCTTTGCTAAGGCAAGATCCGAATATTATCATGGTCGGAGAAATTCGCGACAATGAAACCGCTTCTTTGGCGATCAACGCTTCTTTAACCGGGCATTTGGTCCTTTCTACTCTGCATACCAACTCCGCGGCCGGATCTTTGCCCCGTTTGATTGATATGAAAATAGAGCCTTTTTTAATAGCCTCCACCCTTAATTGCATTCTCGCTCAAAGATTAGTCCGAAAGCTCTGCGACGAAAAAGAAAAATATTTATTAAAAGAAACAGAGATTAAAAATATCGGCAAATATTGCGATCTTGAAAAAACATTAGACATTTTAAAAAAAGAAAAAATAGCAAAAACAGCCGACAAATGGACAACAATTCCCTTTTACCGCCCCAAGCCGAGCAAAGACAATCCCGACGGCTATTCAGGACGCATCGGCATATACGAAGTTTTGCCCGCCAATGAAACAATCAAAAATTTGATTATAGAACAAGCTACTTCCGACCAGATTGAAGAACAGGCAAAAAAAGAAGGCATGACCACTATGTTTGAAGACGGATTCGTCAAGGCAGCTTTGGGCCTAACTTCTATTGAAGAAGTGATGCGCGTCATCATAGATTAACAACCCTAAATTAAGATCCTATCGCTAATTATTCTTACAGGGCAAAATCTCTTAAAGGAGTGGAGCAATCAGGCTCTATGGAAGCCAAAGACAGAGCCCAGCTGGCCAGTCTTTTGCGCAGCCAAGGCTTAATTTTGGTAAGAGCTGTTCCGCAAGAGAAAAAAAGCAGATTCAATTTTTCCATACCTGATATCGGAGGGATCTCAATTTCGGAAAAAATGTTTTTTACTAGAAACCTCCAAGTAATGATCTCGGCTGGCCTTTCCATCCCCCGCGCCCTTGATATTATTTCCTGCCAGGTCAAAAGCAAAACTTTTAAAAACGCTCTTGCTAATGTTAGAGAGCAAGTATCCAAAGGGCAAAGATTTTCCGATTCTCTTTCCCTTTACCCGAAAATTTTCCCCGATCTTTTCCAAAGTATGATCAAGGTAGGAGAAGAAACCGGTACAATGGAGGAAGTCTTAAAAACCTTAGCCACTCAAATGGAAAGGTCTTATGATTTGCAGTCTAAGATCAAAGGAGCGATGACCTACCCGGCTGTTATTACTTCCGCAATGATTCTGATAGGGGCGGCAATGCTTATAATCGTCGTTCCCCAGCTCTCCTCGGTCTTTGATGAAATGGGCATCAAGCTCCCGATAAGCACTCAAATAATGATTGGTTTAGGAAAATTTTTAGCTGAAAAGTGGTATGTTGCACTGGCAATCATCGCCGGAACGGTTATCTCCTTTATTTGGTTCTCTAAAAAACCTTTTGGCAAAAAAGCCATTGATCTATTTCTTTTAAAAGTTCCTATTTTCTCCTCCCTGATTAAAGATATCAACTCGGCCTATACTGTTAGGAATTTGAGTTCCTTATCCGCGGCCGGCGTTCCTTTGCCAAAATCTCTGGAAATCACTGCGGAAACGCTTGGTAATGGTTTTTATAAAAAAGCTTTGCTGGCCTCGGCCGACAAAGTAAGGAAAGGAGAAAAGCTTTCAGAAGCGTTAAAAGCTTATTCAATCATATACCCTCAAACCGTGATTCAGATGATTGCTGTCGGGGAAGAAACTGGAGAAACCTCAACCATTTTAGCGAAACTGGCTGATTTTTATGAACAGAATGTTTCTGAAACAACAAAAAATATGGCTTCTATTATTGAACCGATTATGATCTTAATTCTTGGCGGAGCAATCGGTTTTTTCGCCATTTCTATGATGCAGCCTTTAAATAGCATAATGCAAGGGATCCACTAAAATGATGAATAACTTAAGATTGCGCAATGATTCCCAGAACAAACAGATCAGCGAGAAAAGGAAAAAAATCTTTTTACTGGCCGCACTTTTTATTTTTAAAATCACAATCCTCCCCTGGATTTACAATAAAATCATAAATTATTGCCTTAAAAGCGGCTCTGATAGCAAAAAAATATCGGGAAAATCAAACCGCAACGGATTTACCTTGATTGAAATAATGATCGCTGTTCTTATCGCAGGAATTATAGCAGGAATAAGCGTTATCTCTTTCTCTAGCTACCAGCCAAGCTTGGAATTATCAGGCGTTTCCAGGGATATGATAAACAATTTACGATACGCCCAGCAATTGGCCATATCCCAACAAATAAATTACGGCGTCCATTTCTATCCGGACCAAAAAAAATATCAAGTTGTTAAATACTCAACTCCGGAAGAAATGATAAAAAATGTTTTCCTGCCCTCTGGAATAACCATTAGACAAGCCACCTTTACTAATAGCCAATTAAAATTTAACATTTACGGTGCTGCTATTGAAGCGGGAACGATAATTATTGAAAACAAAAATCATAATACCTCCACAATAGAGATTAAGCCTTCCGGCTTCGTTAAATTGGGAAATTAAATATGTTTAAACAGCAAAAAGGCATGACCTTAATAGAAGTAATGGTTTCTTTGATGATCTTGGCCGTTGGCATTCTCGGTGTTTTCCAAGCTTTTCCAGTAGCCGTAAAAAGAGAAGGCGTTGCAAAAAATAATTCAACGGCTTCTTATTTGGCTCAAGGACAAATAGAAACTCTTCTATCTTACGAATATGACGACGATGCTCT
>CAIMDX010000006.1 GCA_903839905.1 uncultured bacterium | reverse complement strand
TGTTCTGTTGTTGTCTGTCGGTTTATTTACCGGTGGCGGTTTGGCTTTTGCTCAACAGCCGCAGTATTATTGGCAAAATGAGAGCATTTCGGTGGCAACGAGTCCAAAAACGCCAACTGGCGAATATTCCAATTCCGGGACTCTCCGCGATTTGGGAGTTTTCCAGCTTCGGGCCAATAATGGCTCAGTAAGATTAAGGGAAATGACTATAGGCATTAACGGTAGCGGCGTAAAAGGAAGAATAGATTCCATCGCGCTCTATAATAATGCCGGGCATCAGATATCTGATAAAACGGTATCTGTTTCATCACAGGATAATGTCGCAGCTGTCCAGAAATTTAATTTGGATGTGACAATCCCGGCCAATAGCGTCGCTGATATTTATGTAAAAGGCATCGTGAGCGGGATTACTAGCCCAAGCTTGGCAAGAATATATGTATCGTTGTCAGCGGCTAATGGGCCGAGCATTGTCGCTACCAGCCAAAGAGGATATCAGGTCTACTCTTATTCCAATCTTTCCTTGCCTTCTGTCGGCGTTAGAACATACCAGGAGAATCCGTCTAATCTTTCAAAAACGCGCGCCAGCGCTTCCGTTTGGATTGGCATTCCTTACGAGAACGACTATACTCTATACAATGGAGGAGAAAAGCTGACGCTGAATTCGTTGGAACTTAACGCCAATAATCCTAATGCCAAAATATTAGGAATATCATTTGTCGTGGACGGCCGAACATTCTCCAAGCTGGTCAGCCCTTATTCCGCTTACGATAGTATGACTTTATCTCTTTCCGAATTGAAAGAAGCCATTACTATTAATAAGGGAGATAGCAAAACATTGAAAGTATTGGTTTATGCGACCGGAATTTCAACATTCCAAGGCAAACTTCATGCCAGCAGGACTTCCGGCTCTGTTGACTTTCCGTTTACAGTCACTTACAGGTAAGCTTTATTAGTTGCAGAACGAACGACTCTTGTCTTTTCAGACAAGGGTCTTTTCTTTTGACTAAAAGTCCGAAATTACTTAATATTAATTATATGGCTACACTAGATGAAATAAGGGATGCCAGGATGAAAAAGTTTGAAACCGTCAAAAAAGATGGGCTCAATCCATTCCCGGAAACCTCAAAAAGAAACCATTCCTTGGCCGAGGCCAAGGATAAATTTGACCAATTGGCAACTGATCAAAAAGAGATCATTGTTACCGGTCGGATCAAATCCCTGCGGCCGCACGGCGGGCTGGCTTTTGTTGATTTTGACGATGGCACAGCCAAATTCCAGGCCGCTTTTATAAAAAGCAAGATCGGGCTGAAAGGATTTGAATTTTTTGTTGATAATTTTGATATAGGAGATTTTATAGAGATTAGAGGGATTTTATTTACGACCAAGCAGGGCGAAAAAACCATTGAAACGGCTGATTTTAAAATGCTGGCCAAATCATTAAGGCCCTTGCCGGAAAAATGGCACGGATTGACCGATGTTGAAGAAAGATACCGCAAAAGATATCTGGACCTTATTTTTA
>CAIMDX010000005.1 GCA_903839905.1 uncultured bacterium | reverse complement strand
CTCCATTTCTTGCGCCACATGGGGGTGATGCCCCACGACCAGATCCGCCCCGAAATCAATAGCTAAATGGGCAAATCTCTTTTGCTCGTCATTGGATAAAGTTTGATACTCCTCTCCCCAATGGAACATAGCCACGACTATATCCGCTTCGGTTCTCGCCTTCGCAATACTGCTCTCCAAATTTTCTTGATTCAGCCACGCTAGTCCAGCAGTACTGGTTTGAGCTTCCCAGTTTTTTGACCCCAAATTGGAAAAAGCCAAAAAAGCGATTTTCGTTCCGTCCGACAGCGTAAAAACTTTCGGCTCTAAAGCTTCTTCTTTGGAAAAACCTGCTCCGGTATATTTTATGCCCGCATCTTCTAAAAGTCTGAAAGTATCTTCTAAAGCAACTCTGGTATAATCAAACATATGGTTATTGGCCAGGCTGACCAGATCAAACCCAGCCGACTTCAACCCATCTATGGCCTTAGGACTATCTCTAAAAGAATATATGCTCCCGACATTATAGCCCTTATCGGAAACCGGCCCTTCTAGGTTGCCAACGGTTAAGTCTGCTCCGCTCAAATAATCAGTAATTTTTAAAAATGGAAAATTATAATTCCCTCCGCCAAATTCATTAGTTACTGCTTCCACTCCCCGATCAAGCATAATGTCGCCAACAAAAATAATTTTTTCACTTTGCGGTTTAGGCGCTATAAAACCAGTTGAAATATAATTATCAGCGTATATTGCTTCAACCTCTTTCTTAATGCTTACTGTTTTTTGATATAAAAAAATCCCGACTAAAAGAGTAAAAGCCAAAAGGATTACCATTCCTTTATAACGCAGGTTTATTTGCAAAATGTTTTCCAGTTCCATAATTAAAAAAGTTTTTTCTGGGCAATAAAAATATTTTTTTCCTGTTCCGAGAATATCTTGACCCGACCGAAAACACCGTCATAGCCTGGATCGATCAAAAGCTGGCCGGCTCTCACTCTTTCAATTCCTTCGGCAATTCTTGACGGAGCGGTCTTGGACAGAATTTCAAACGGCGTTTTTAACAAAATATTGAATTCCGAACCGAATTCTTTGATTATCTGATTATAAGCCAAGCCAACTTTTTTTGAAATAACTCCAACCCCTAAAGATTCAGCAATAATCTCCTGTAAAGGCACTAAACTTTTGAAGGGAATGGCATTCTCCGGCTTATATTCTTGCGGACGGTCGGCCAGCTCTTCAGCGCGATTCAAAACTCCGATGGTCAGCGGACGGCCGCAAACCGGACAGATATTATTATATTTTTTAGATTCTACCGGACTCAAAGAAATATTGCATTCGCGATGGCCGTCATAATGGTATTTCCCTTCTTCCGGATAAAATTCCAAGGTGTATAAAAATTTCTTAGGATCTTTTGCTTTTAAGGCTTCTATGATGGCTTCGTAGCTCAACTCCGTGTCAAAAACCGTGGCTTCGCGTCCCAGCTTGGCCGGAGAGTGGGCGTCGCTTGAAGAAATAAGCGCCAGCCTGTCCAGCTTGGAATTGCGCCAGCTCATCGCCGGATCAGACGATAAGCCTGTCTCTCCGGCATAAATATATTTGGAATATTCTTCAAAGCATTCTTCCAAGGAATCAAAACCCGAACGGGAACCGAATAGTGAAAACCACGGCGTATAAATATGCGCCGGGACAACAAAAACTTTCGGTTCTGCGTTTAAAACTATCTCCACTAATTTTTTTGCATCCAATCCTAAAATAGGACGGCCGTCCGATCTCAAATTTCCGCCAGCGGCAGCCAGGTCTTTATTGATCTTGGCCACAGCCTCAAATGACGGCGCGAAAAAAACGATATGAATCTTCCGCACTTTACCGTTCTTGGTATAAATACAACTAATCTCTGAAGTTAAAAGAAAACGGGTTTTATTTTTAAAATCGCCTTTGTCATTTTTTAAAACAAAAAGTCCGGATTCGGCCGGTTCCAATTTTTTAACTAAATTCTCAAACCAAATCGGATGGGTAAAATCACCCGTACCTAAAACTTGGATGCCTTTTATTTTAGCCCATTGGTCCAGCGGCTCCAGCTCCATTTGGCTGCTGGTAGCCCGGGAGTATTTGGAATGGATATGAAAGTCGGCAATAAATTCCATTGATAAAATTAATTAACTTGGCTGGTTAATTTTTTCTACTGATAAATCTAAAGCCCTGGCTAAATTTTATAGACTTTATAACCTTCTCTGGCTTTGTCTTTTAATTCCATTCCTATCGCCTGCCCTTTCTTGGCCTTGCCAATCTTCTCGTGTTCAAGCTCCATTGATTCAATAACTTGCTTAAAGTCCGTTTCTTTTCCTCCGATGATTCTGATTGCGTCTCCCACAGATAGCTCTCCGTCCAGCTCAACAACTGCCACGCTAATCCTGTCAAAATAATGCAAAATCCTGCCAATCTGTTTTCCGCTAGCTTCTTTACGGGGCTTTATCGCCGGAGCTAAAACTTTCTTCGCTTTGCTGGCAGATTTTTTAGCTAACGGCTTAGCTAATTTTTTAGCATTCTTCACAATTTTTTTCACAACCTTTTTGGCCGGCTTTTTCGCAACTTTCTTTACCGTTTTCTTCACGGCTTTTTTAACAGCCTTTTTGACCAGCTTCTTAACCGGTTTTTGAGCTTTTTTTATTTTTTTTGTTGCCATACTTCGCTTCGCCTCGCCGTAACTTTTACCCACCTTCGCTCTTGTGAGAGCTACGGCGGGCAATGGCGAAGGCGGGCTTTGCCTCGCCGTAGCCGCGCAATCGTGCGGGGCGAAGGCGGGTTTCCATTTATAAACTTATTGCCCGATGTCGACCTTTCCGTTGACTTCTTTTTCCTTGTCTATCAGCTGGATTAATCTTTCCACTATTTTATGGGGATCTTTTTCATAAATTATTTTTTTGACGCCGCGGCAGGGAGTGGACGCAACCATGCGGGCTTTGTCGGCAAATCCTCCCGTGCCTTCTAAAACAGCTAAAGGTTTTTTGGTTTCAAAAGCAGTGGCGAACTCATGCATTGTTCCCATTCTGCCGCAAGCTATGATTACTCCATCAGCCGATTTGGTCATGATCACATTGCGGCCTACATAATCAGCGCCAGTGTACACCATCACATCAAAAGGCTTAATCGGCAATCTGTAAGATTTCAAATGCGAGATCTCGGATTCAGCCGGAGAAAAACCGATATTAACTCCGCCCGCGTCTTTGGCTCCCAAAGCCGCGAAATAAGGGACTCCCGTAGTGGCTCCAGTCACCAAAACACAGCCATGCTCGGCCACTTGGCGGCCCAGCTCTCTGGCGACCTCTTCTATAGCATTGCAGCAATGGCTGGTCGTAGCTGCCCCGGAAACAACGATCTTATAGTTTCTTTTAATGGTATTATCCATAACACCTTAAATTTATCACAATCTCTCCAAAACAAAAAGCTTCCTATTAGAATAAAAATTCAATTTTTCAATAAAAAACAACTCTCTAAAGAGAGAGTTGTTTTTGCTTTCAGTTTTTTACATTCCCGCTTCTGAAAAGCAATGTTGCGAGAGCTAACAATCCTGCCGCCTCCCAAATATTAATTTGGCGAAGCCCGAATATGGAAGGGCACAGCCAATTCCATAAAAGAAGAGTTATCCAGCTTAATAAGGCAATGAGTAGAGCCACAATGCCTGCGATCGTTATTACCCAATAAAAAGTATTCATATATTTTTTAAAAGTTAAAAGAGCTTCTTGTCTTCGACCGAGACAAGAAGCGATTGCTCTTGCCTTTTTAGTTTATGAAGACTTAAATACTATAATACATATACTATATTTTGTCAACTAAAAAGCTTCCCGCCTGGCAGGAAGCTTGTTTCCTTTTACAAAAATTTCACCCCGCCATTATTTTAAAAAACCAGAGTTAGCCCCATTTTCGGATAGATTGATTCCCTTAGCTTTTATAAACTCCTTAGCGATGGCCGACATCTATCACGATAATAAAAAGCTCTCTTTTATTGACGCTATAAATTATCCGGTAAGGCCAGATGCGAACAGAATACAATTCTTTTTCCTTTCCAAATAATTTTTTACCGGAAAAAGGATCTAGGGCTATCTCGTCTAGCGCCGCTATTATCCGCGCTCTATAATTTTCCGGAATTTTATCTAGATTTTTTCTTGCTTTTGGTTTTATTCCTAGAATGAACGCCATATTTTTTTTCTGGTTTTCCGGCCGCGGCAAATCCCCAATCTTTTTTAAGATCGCTAAGCGTTGGCCATTTTTTGTATTCGCCAGTCTTTATAGCTCTTTTTACTTCGGCAATATCTTTGTCTATGTCGGGAAATATTCTCTCCACTTCCATAGTTTCAATCATTGATTCGTACTCTTCGGCAGACATAATAACCGCCTTTGGCTTGCCATCGGAGGTTAAAGTATAAACTTTGTTTGGTGTCTGAACTTCTTTGGCAATATCAAAAATACGCTTGCGAGCTTCCGTTATTGAAATTGTTGTTTTAATCGTTGTCATAATTAAGTACATTATAGCGTACCTACTTTTTAAAAGCAAGGCCGCTCACTTCTAAAAAGCTATCGTCCACAGCCGCCTCTTGTCTAAAAACTAAAAACTGATAACTAACAACTATTTTTGCTTCGCAAAAATCTAGTGTCCCTGACAGGAGTCGGACCTGTATCTAGAGCTTCGGAGGCCCTTATCTTATCCGTTGGACCACAGGGACTAATTTTATTTCGGCTTCTTGGCAATCATATATATATTCGCCAGCTTGCCTTTGCCGTTGCGCCAAATTCTTTCCGTTTTAAGATTTGCAGATTTCGCCAGTTTTTCCAACTCCCCCATCCGGAAAAGATGGAAATATCTTTCTCCCTTTTGGTTTTGCTGAAAGTCTTTCCATGGCATCATTAGATCAAAAAAATCAATTTTTGTTTTTCCGGCCAGTTTCAAAAAAGAATATTTTAAAAGCAAATTCATTCCCTTGTCTATTTTCAATAAATCCCAAACTCTCAAAATCAACTGGCCATTCGGCTTCAAAACCCTGCTGATCTCGCTAAAGCATTTTTGCCGGAATTCCTCGGAAGGGATATGATGCAAAACTGAAATAAAATAAACCTTGTCAAAAGTGTTATCGGCAAAGGGAAGGCTCAAAGCGTCGGCAACTTGGAAATGACCGGACGGATAAATCTTCTTGGCAATTTCAATAAGCTTTCCAGAGATATCAACCCCGTAATAGTCTATATTTTTAGAATCAAACAGCTCAATCATTCTGCCATTAGCGCAACCCAAATCCAAAACTTTTTCGCCGGGCTTAGCTAAAACGGCTAAGTCTATCAGGTCTTGCGAATTATAACGGCGCGTGCGAGCATAATCAGAGGCGATGATATCATAATTTTTCGCCCCTTCTTTAAGTAAATATTCGGCAAAAGATTTTTCCATTGAAAAAGATATGAACAATAACCAGCTTATAATCAAAAGTTTATTGGAAGACAAGGCTAAAACCTTGGAAGATTTGGCACGCGCCAAAAGAAAATATTCCAAACTTTACAAAATACCCTGTCCAAGCAATATGGATTTGCTCAAAGCTTATCACGAATTATTGCTGAGCAAAAGCATCAAGCCTTCAAAAATATTGAAGATTATTTTAAAAACCCGGCCGGTCCGCTCCCTTTCCGGGATAGTCAATGTTTCGGTTCTGACCAAGCCTTACCCCTGCCCTGGCAATTGCCTTTATTGCCCAAATGAAGCTGGCATCCCCAAAAGCTACCTTTCGGGAGAACCGGCAGTGGAACGCGCCAGAAAACTGAAATACGATTCTTATCTGCAAGTGCGCCAAAGGCTGGAAATGCTGGAAGCCGAAGGCCATGCCACTGACAAAATAGAGCTAAGAATCATCGGCGGCACTTGGAGCTTTTATCCTAAAGCCTATCAGGAAAGCTTTATCAAAAAATGCTTTGACGCGTGCAATGACGCGAATTCAAAATTGAAAATTGAAAATTTAAAATTACGGCCGATAAGCCGCGACCTGCAGAGATCGCAAAAAATAAACGAGAAAGCAAAACATCGGATCGTCAGGCTATCCGTTGAAACCAGGCCGGATTTTATTGATGAAAAAGAAATAAAAAGACTGAGATCTTACGGCGTCACCAAAGTTGAATTAGGAGTACAATCAATCTACGACGATGTTTTACAGCTTAATAATAGAGGACATTTAGTTGATTCAACCATAAAAGCCACCCGCTTATTAAAAGACGCTGGTTTTAAAATTTCCTACCAGATGATGTTGAACCTTCCCGGCTCTAGCCCGGAAAGAGACGCGGAGATGTTCAAAGAACTTTTCTCTAACCCTGATTTCCAACCGGACAGTTTAAAAATTTATCCTTGCGCCTTGGTCAAAGAAGCGCCGCTTTTCCAATGGTTTCTTGATAAAAAATACCAGCCTTGCAGCGCCGACGAACTAATCAATACCATCGTCAAGATTAAAAAAATAATGCCCCCCTATGTGCGAATTGAAAGGGTCATCCGCGACATCTCTTCAAAAACCATCGTGGAAGGACCGGCCAAAATTTCCAACTTAAGACAAGTTGTTGAGAAAAAACTCAAAGCCGAAAACTTTAAATGCCAGTGTATTCGTTGCCGGGAAATAAAATCAGAATACGATCCCAAAGAAAAGGTTTTCCTTTTCCGCCACGACTACCCTGCTTCAAACGGGCAGGAAATATTTTTAAGTTTTGAAAATAAAAGCCGAGAAAAAATATTCAGTTTATTAAGACTACGAATTCCGTCGTCTGTTTACGATAAAAACCAAAAACCGATTTTCAAAGTTCTTGAGAATGCCGGAATGATCAGGGAAATGCACACTTACGGCATGCTTACCCCTATTTCCAGCAACAAAAAAGTTTCCGCCCAGCATAAAGGACTAGGCCAAAAGATGATTAAGGAAGCGGAAAAAATCTGCAAAAAAGAATTCCAACTAAAAAAATTGGCCGCTATCTCATCCGTCGGCGCCAGAGAATATTTCAAAAAATCAGGCTTCAAGTTGAAAGAGCTTTATATGGTGAAAAATCTTGAAGAATAGCCACTCTACGAATTTTTTGACACGAATCCGTAGGGATTAAAATCGTATCATTTGCCCGTCCTAATCGTATCAAAATGATACGATTAAAACAGAAAAAATAACCTCACTCCGCGCAGTACGGCTTCTCGGCGGTGCAGTATTGCTTCGCGACTTCGCCTTCATATCCCCTGCTGTCTATGCACCAATAGATATCTCTTGAAAGTAATTTAGCTCTAACACAATACTCTTTTTCTTTGATCTGGGCAGAATAATAATTCTCTGTCCATCTATTTCCATAAACATCTTCTATTTTTTTCTGAAGAATTAAATACTCACTATTTTTATCAACTCCGGCATAACTATCTTTATTAATATTATAATAAACCGTAAATGTCGTCTTCATCTGATCAAGGTAAGATTCTATTTTAGCGTTTTGAGCTGCTGAAGGATATCCATCAGGTGTCATTAGGAACATAGTAACAAAAAAAATAAGAATGGCAGATACAGCGATAGCTTCAGAATTTAATTTATTTTTCGTATTTTTTTTCAATGCCCCTCTAAAAATTATTGCTAATAGAACCAACAGCCAGCCGAGTATGGGGAGAAAATAAAGTAAAATACCACAAATCACTGCGGCCAATAGATGTAACAAAATTAATAATAATACCTCTAATATCTTATCCATATCCATATTGAATTATAATAACAACTACATTTTACCAAAAAAGCGTCCTTTATATAAGAGGTTGCAACAAAAAAACCGCGCCAATCAATGGTCACGGTTTTACAAAAATTATAGTTAAAGCTATTTTTTAGCCGGTTTCTCTTTCTTAGCGACAACCGGTTTTTTTATTTTTAAAACTTTTTTGTAAAGTTCATCAATAAGTTTTTTCTTTTCGGCCGTGCTGCCGATTAGCTTGCGGATGCGGTTTTTCTCTCTGCGGATATGATTGCTTAAGCTTTTTGGCAAATTGAGTTTTGTGAATTCCATGATGTTCAATAAAAAATTATTAATAATACTCTCTCTTCTGAATTCCTCAACTTTAGAGCTTAAAACGGCAAAAGTCAAACTTTATGAAGAAGAAGAGGAATAATTGTGTAAATCCTGTGGATAGCTTGTGGTTTAAAATTATTTAGAAAATTTTTTTTGATATTCTTCTAAGGCAACCTGCTTTTCATTCCACGGAATCTTTTTGCCGTCAGTCACGCAGATCCAGGGCTCGCAACCCTTTCCGGTCAAGACAACCACATCATTTGGCTTGACCAGCCTTAATGCCTGACTGATTGCTTCACGCCTGTCCAATATTTTTCTGGCTTTTTCTCCTGCTCCTTTGGCCACTTGGTCAATAATCTCTTGCGGATTTTCGTCGTAAGGATCTTCATTGGTAATAATAATTTCATCACAATATTTTTTGGCAATCTCTCCCAAAACCGGCCGCTTCCATTTGTCGCGGCCGCCGCCGCAAGATCCGAGTACTCCGATCAATTTGCCTCCCCTGGCGACTGCCTTGGCCTTTAAGGTCCCTTGGACTTTTTCCAAAGTGCTCGGAATAAAAGCATAATCAACAAAAACGGAAAATGGCTCGGAAATTATTTCTTCCATATGTCCCGGCACTGTCGCTGTCTTTTCCAGCGCCGCTTTCATTATCGGCAAACTAATTCCTTTGGCCGTACCCACGCAAATAGCGGCCAAGGCGTTGCAAACATTAAAATCTCCTTGAAGCGGCAAATAAATTTTTGTTCCGCTAATTTCAAACTCCGACCCTTTGGCAACGCTTTTAATATTTTTCGCAGAAATAACTTCCACTCCTCCTACAGTTTTTCCTTTAATGGTATAACCGTATTTTTTTTGGGCCGGATATTTCAAAAAATGCTCAACATTATCGTCGTCTAAATTAAGAACATGGATCCCTTTGACGGCTTGGAAGAGTTTTTCTTTGGCCTTGCGGTAGTTCTCAAAACTGCCATGGGATTCAATGTGCTCTAAGGCGAGATTGTTAAATAACGCCATCCGGAAGTTTATAAATTGATGACGATGTTGTTTGATGCCCTCGGAAGTAACCTCCACGATTGCCGTTTTACAGCCGGCATCAGCCGCTTCTTTTAAAAACTTTTGAATACGCCAGCGGCCGGGCATAGTCATCTTTAAAAGGTTGAGCTGCTCTTTTCCGTTTATCCTGAATCTGATGGACGAGGTTGAGGCAGTCAGCACTCCCGCTTCTTCCAAAATATTTGAAATCAAATTAACGGTCGTAGACTTGCCGCTGGTGCCGGTTACGCCGATAACTTCTAGCCGGCGAGAAGGAAAACCGTATCTCAAAGCGCCCAAAAAAGCCAGTTTGAAATGGTACAAACTGATCAAGGATTTAGGAGCGAATTTTTTAATAAAATTTTTAGCTGTCATTTCAAATTTTTTAACGCTTCTTTTACTCTGGCTTCTGTTTCTTGCATATCCGGCGACAGACTCGCCAAAGCTTCTTTAGCCTCCTGCCTGGTAAAACCTAAAACTACCAATGCTTCCAATGCATCATCTTGAACTGCGGGCTTGCCGCTTTTTTGTTTAGAAGTCTCCTGGATCCTTCCGGTCAATTCCAGTAAAATTTTCTGCAATCTTTTTTGGCCCAAACCTTTAACATCGGACGGGATCCTTCCATGTTCCAGATCGTCTTTGATCTTGTCCATTGGCCCGATGGCTGCCAGCCCTAAAGCTGTCTTAGGGCCGATGCCGGAAACATTATTTAAAAGGTAAAAAGAATCTTGCTCTTCTTTGGTTAAAAAACCATAAAGATCCAAGGCCCGATCGCTTACATTTAGAAAAGTATAAATCTTCGTTTTTTGTCCGATAACCAAACTCTCCAATGTTCTAGCCGAACAAAAAACCTCAAACCCTATTCCCTGGTTTTCCAAGACGGCCTTTCTGGCGTCCTTGTCCGCGACTGTGCCGATAATATAGTTAAACATTGACTATAATTATAACATAAACCCCAGCCAACCTGAATAAATCCCAAACCCCAATGTCCAATGACCAACCAAATCCTAAATCCCAATGACCAATTTTTTCGCTTGGGATTTGATTGGGCATTGGGATTTGGTCATTGGGATTTTAACTTTTGGGTTGCCCAAATTGAATGTTTGTGCTATGATTTTTCCATTAACCGTT
>CAIMDX010000004.1 GCA_903839905.1 uncultured bacterium | reverse complement strand
TGATAGCCTAAAAGAAGAAGTTGAAAAAACTTTAATCCAGATTCAAGCCGAGCTTTTGCAAAGAAGCAGCAACTATCTTTTAGAGAATCCGCGCGAAGTTGAAAATTACGATGAATTTAAAAAAATAATGGCCGGTCCGAAAGGATTTATAAAAGCATGGTGGTGCGAAGACCCAGCCTGCGAAGCAAAAATAAAAGAGGAAACCAAAGCGACGACGAGGTGCCTACCTAATCAAGAACCAGGCCAACCATCCTCCGCCAAGTCTTCCTCTTTCGCTGAAGCTACAGAGGGCAAGTGCGTTTATTGCGGCAAATCGGCTAAAAGACGATGGATATTCGGCCAGGCGTACTAAATTAGTGAAAAATTCCTTAAATATTAACAACCAAGAGAAACTCTGTTACAATTACCCATTATGTTCAACTCCAAAATGTTCAATCTGATAAAAGGAAAGTTCGTCCATGATATCGCTATAGATCTTGGCACAGCCAACTGTTTGGTTTATGTTAAGGGCCGCGGCATTATTTTAAGCGAGCCTTCGGTGGTTGCTGTTAATAAAAAAACCGGGCAGGTGCTGGCCATCGGCCGCGAGGCTGAAAAAATGGTCGGCCGTACTCCTGGATATATCATTGCCAGCAAACCGTTGGTCGGAGGGGTTATTTCTGATTTTGAAGTAGCGGAACAGATGTTGAGATATTTGATTGAGCGCAGCCGCCAAAAAGGATTTTCTTTGTCTCCTTTTTGCCGCGCGGTGATCGGCGTTCCTTGCGGCGTAACCGAGGTTGAAAAGAAAGCTGTAAAAGATGCGGCTAAATCAGCCGGAGCCCGCGAGGTTTTTCTGATAGAAGAACCGATGGCCGCGGCCATCGGAGCTCATTTACCGGTGCAGGAAGCATCTGGAAACTTTATTGTGGATATCGGAGGAGGTACGGCCGAAGTGGCTACAGTTTCTTTGGGAGGAATAGTGGTTTCTAAAAGCTTGAGAGTGGCTGGCAACAGGTTTGATGAAGATATAGTTAATTTTTCCCAGGAGGAATACAAGCTCTTGATCGGTCCAAGGACCGCCGAACAGATAAAGGTCAGCATCGGTTCGGTCTATTCCGATGCCATCCCTTTGAACGGAAAAGTTATGCCTAAAGAAATTTCCATGCGCGGACGGAATTTAATAACCGGCTTGCCGGAGGAAGTTGTAATAACTCAATCCGATGTTCGCCGGGCTTTAGAAAAATCAGTCAAACAGATAATTTCTGAAATTAAAGAAGCTATAGAGCTTACTCCTCCGGAACTTATTTCCGATATAATGAAAAAGGGTATTTTTATGTCCGGCGGCGGTGCCTTGTTGCGAGGATTGGATAAATTGATTGCCAAAGAAACCAAGATCCCGACAATGATTATAGAAGATCCTATGACAGCAGTAGTGCGCGGAGCGGGAGTGGTGCTTGAAAATTTGGACGAGGTCTATAATGTCCTGGCAGAAGTAGAAGAGCTGGAAGTACCCAAGTGATAAAGCCCCAATGACCAAATCCCAATGCCCAATCGTTTCGTTTTTGGCCTGCCTGCCGGTAGGCAGGGATTTCGGCAATTGGGATTTAGTTGGTCATTGGACATTGGGATTTGGGATTTTTTGCTAAAGACGAGTAGAGATTAGGTCAATTAAATATTAATAAAAGTTTATGATTTCAGAAGGAGAGATAGAGCATATCGCAAAATTGTCGCGGTTGGAATTCTCTGAAGATAAATTGGAAAAATTTCAGAAAGAATTTTCTGCTATTTTGGAATATGTGGAAAGCTTGGAAAAAGCCGATATTGAAGGCGTTGAGCCGATGTCCCATTCAATAAAAGTTTCCAATGCTTTCAGGGAAGATGA
>CAIMDX010000003.1 GCA_903839905.1 uncultured bacterium | reverse complement strand
CAATCCACCATTGCTTAAAGAAATCGGATGTCCCGACAACTATTTTAGTTATCAAAGGCAGCTCTCTTCCTCCTGCGGTCAAAACTTCCGTTAAATTCGGTATCACAAAAACCATCAGCACGATGAATATCAAAATAAAAACAACAAATACGATTGACGGATACATCATCGCGCTTAAAGTTTTGCTGCGAAGTTCATACTCTTTTTCCAAGTGGATGGAAACCCTGTCCAAAACTTCAGACAAATTTCCCGAAACTTCTCCGGATTTCACCATATTAATATAAAAACTGGAAAAAACCTTGGGATAAGCGCTTAAAGCTTTGGAAAAAGTGGACCCTCCTCTTATTGCCATGGAAAGCTTATATATTTTTTCTTGAAAATCAAGATTTTTGGTTTGATGGCCAAGCGAATCAAGCGCCTCTGCCAAGGGCACTTTTGAATCAAGCATTGTAGCCATTTCCCTGGAAAAAAGAACTATTTCTTTTAAGGGAACTCCTTGAAAATAATTAAGCTGCAAAAAGAGATTTCTTGAAGAAATCTCTTTAATGGCAGTCGGAAAAAGATTGTTTTGGTGCAAAACATCAATCGCCGCTTTTCTGGTAGAAGCTTCTATCGTGCCTGTCTCTACTTTCCCATCTTTAGTTCTGGCCTGGTAACTAAACTTCATAAAATTTTTAAAACTAAGCGACTGTGCCTATGCTGTAAATAGGAATTATCAAAGCGGCGAATAAAATCCCAACCATAACAGCCAAGAAAATTATCAGAAGAGGCTCTATAATGCTGGAAATAGTACTAATAAAATTATCTATTTCTTCCTGATAAAATTTAAAAACCTGGATCAAAGAATCGCCAAGATTTCCAGTTTTCTCCCCTACTATAACCATTTGCACGAACAACGGGGAAATTTCACCGGGAAATTTTTCCAAAGAGACGCTAATGGTTTCTCCTTTCATCACTTTGGACCGGGTTTCCATAATTATATTTTTATAAACCGTGTTGCCGATCAGATCGGCCGACGATTCCAAAGATTGAGCTATCGGTGTACCAGCCGAGATCAAAGTGGATAAATTTTCAGCGAACCGAGCCATATAAAGATTCTTCTGAAAATTACCGAAAATAGGCAATTTCAGCAAAAGCCGGTCAAGCTGCTGGCGGCCCTCTTTGGTTTTAGGATAAAAATAAAAGAAAAAAACAAGGCCTATCAATAAAAATAGAAAAAACCACCAATAAATTATGAAAAAGTTGGATATATTCATCACTAATTGAGTGACTGGGGGAATTTTATTGCCCGCTTCCAATAATACCTTGGTAATATTGGGGATAACCACTAAAAAAAGGAAGATAAAAACTCCGAAAAAAACCAGCATAACCATGGCCGGATAAATCATCGCCCCTATCACTTTTGAACGGAAATAATAATCTTTCTCAAGATGGCTGGTTATTTTTTTCAACACTTCCGGAACATTGCCTGTCAATTCTCCAGACTTTATCATACCGATATAAAAAGGCGAAAAAACATGAGGATATCTGGCAAAAGCTTTTGACAAAGAAAGCCCTTCGCGAATATCCGAAGATAATTTATAAATAACCTCCTGGAACGAACGATTGGTCGTTTTTTGTCCTAAAGCATAAATAGCCTCCGCTGGAGGAACTTTTGATCCAAGCATGGCTGAAAGCTGCCTTGAAAAAGCCATAATATCTTTTAAGGAAATGTGCTGGCCGATTTTGACCTCTCTCATTAAAAAGAATTTCTGCTCCTCTTGTTCAACTAAAGTAATATAAACATTGTATTTCTGTAAAATATCAATTGCCGCTTCTTTGGAAACGGCTTCAATTTGCCCTGTTTTTACTTCGCCTTCTCTGGTCCTAGCTTGATATTTAAATTTCATTTTTTAAATTAATTTTCTTAATTCCTCCGGATTTAAAGAATAAGACAAAGCATTGTCCAAGCTAATGGCTTTTTCTCTGACCAGATCAGCTAAAGACCTGTCCAAAGATTTCATACCAAGCTCAAACGAAGTTTCAACGACCAAAGGAATCTCATGAATTTTGTTTTCTCTGATTAAATTAGAAACTGCCGGAATATTAAACATAATTTCACAAGCGGGCACAACTCCTTTTTTAAGAGAAGGTATCAATCTTTGGGAAACAATGCCTAAAAGCGACCCTGAAAGCTGGGCTCTTATCTGACCCTGCTGGCTGCCCGGGAAGCTGTCAACTATACGGTGAATGGTTTGAGACGCGGAATTGGTATGCAAAGTGGCAAAAACCAAATGTCCGGTTTCAGCCGCGGTAATGGCAGTGGCAATAGTTTCAGGATCTCTCATCTCGCCAAGCATAACCACATCCGGATCCTCGCGAAAAGTGGATCTCAAGGCTCTCGGAAAAGACAAAGTATCTTGGTAAAGCTCTCTTTGTTCAATCATGGCTTTATCGCTGTGGAAAATATACTCAATCGGATCTTCAATAGTAATGATACGGCAAGCACGGTTATGGTTGATTTCGTCTATCATGCTAGCCAAAGTCGTTGACTTGCCATGGGAACAAGGCCCGGCAACGATTACAAATCCCTGGCTTTGCTGGCAGAAATCATGAAGCTGAGGAGGCAAATTTAATTCGTCTATGCTTTTAATCTTTTCTGGAATAAGCCTTAAAGCAATGCTAGTAGTCCCCTTTTGGCAAAAAGCATTCACTCTGAAACGAGCTTTGTTTTCAAAGCTGTAAGAAAAATCCAATTCTTTCTCAATCAAAAAACGGTTTCTTTGGTCTTCGTTCATCAAAAGAAACGCTATTTGCTGAGTGTCTTGGGGGGTAAACTTCTGGACTTTAACCAGCGGGATTAATTTTCTTTCAATCCTTAAAACCGGCGGATGTTCAACCGAAATGTGCAAGTCAGAGGCTTCTTCCTCAATAGTCAAAGTCAACAATTGTTTTATATAAGAGCTATAATCCATAAACTCTTTTTATTATATAATATTTTTTTATTTTTATACATTAGACTACTCCACAGTTTTGCTTTACTCTTCAGCCACCCATAAAACTTCTTCAAAAGAAATTTCCCCTTCCAAAGCTTTGAGAATAGCGTCCTGGCGCAAAGTCATCATCCCTTGTTTTTGAGCTTCTCTTGATAAAGCTACTTCGGACTGATCGGTCATAATTACTTCTTTTAAAGAATCTGTTATCCTTAAAACCTCATAAATTCCAACTCTTCCTTTTACTCCTTTATCGCCGCATTTTTTACATCCTTGCGGCTCATAAAGATAAATAACACTTGGAAGCTTAAAGCTATTCTTCACTTCCTCCGGCATGCTTTCTACATCTTTTATGATTATATCCGCAACAGGTTTTAAAGCTTTCACTTTCTTTTTACAATACGGACAAAGCCTCCTGGCCAAGCGCTGGGCGATAACGACATTCAAAGTTGACGGTATTAAAAAAGGCTTGATCTGCATATCCACCAGCCGCGGCACTACTCCAATGGCATTATTAGTGTGTAAAGTTGAAAGGACCACATGGCCTGTCAAAGCGGAATGAATCACTAAAGAAGCTGACTCTTCGTCACGAATTTCTCCGACCATAATAACATCCGGATCTTGGCGAACAATGGAACGCAAGCCTTGAGGGAAATCATAACCAATTTCCGGTTTAATTTGAGATTGGTTAATCCCTTCCATAAAATATTCCACCGGATCTTCCAAGGTAACAACATTAGTGTCTTCTTTATTCAACTCGCGCAAAAGAGTGTAAAGAGTGGTGCTTTTGCCGCTACCGGTCGGACCGCAAGAAAGAATCAACCCAAAAGGCTTCTTGAGAGCCTCCTGGATCATAAGCATATTCCTGTCGCTTAGCCCTAAATCTTTGAAGCCTTTCAACCCTTCTGCCGGATCTAAAACTCTCAAAACCACCTTTTCTCCCATTTTGGTTGGAAAAGTAGATACCCTAAAATCAATCTCTTTCTCCCCTATGCGAGCAGAAAAACGGCCGTCTTGAGGCACCCTGTTTTCATCAATTCTCAAATTGGAAAGAATTTTAATCCTCGCCACGATAGATGGGTGGACGGCTATCGGCAAAAAAAGCGACGAGTATAATGTCCCATCCATTCTAAATCTGACTCTTAAATTTTTGGTAACCGGCTCAATGTGAATATCCGAAGCTTGGCCCTCAACCGCATGCCTCAAAATCACTCCCACCATTTTAATTATCGGCGCCTCTTCGGTCAGTTTTTCCATTCCCGGCTTTTGTTCTGTTCTAATTTCTACTTCTTCTTCTCCGGCCTCTGTTTCCAAGGCTTCCAGCGCTTGGCCGACTTCTTCTCTTAAATTTCTGTATTGCTTGCTTAAAATATCAAAAGCTACAGGAGTGATCAAAAAAATTTTATAAGCAAACCTGTGCTGGCGGGCCAAAAAAAGCAAAACTTCTTTAGCCTTAGTGTTCTCCGGGTCAAACATGCCGACCTCTAAAACATCTTCTTTGAATCCCAAAGGCATCAAGTTATAAAAACGGGAGGAATCTTCCGGAATAAGGGCTAAAACTTTATTGGGAATTTCAAGCCCTTCGGCCTCCGGCAAAAAAGGCACGCCCAATATTTCACTTTTCAAAGAATATAAGTCCTCCAAGGAAACTGCTTTTTTTTCCAAAAGCAATTGCTCTTCCGTTTTCCCGGAAACTAAAATTTCCTCCTCTAGCTGTTTAGCCTTTTTGGGGTCAATTTTCCCTTTTTCTACTAACCTTGGTATAAAATTCATTTTCTATTCTTATTTTCCATTTTTCGTAAGATCAATCTCTGAGCTAGTTCCTTGTTTGCTTGAAACTGCCCCAAGCTGGTAAGGGATGAATGGATTTTCCCTTCCAGACTCAACAGGACTTGAACTTGAAGATGATCCGAAAAAACTAGGAGAAGACGGAAAAGATTTAAGATTGCTTATAATGCTTGAACTCAAAAAAGCAAAATCAATATTTATTGTTTTAATCTCGGGAGCCGGTTCTTCATTTATTTGGCTTACTTTTTTAAACAAGTCTGCTTTTACCCCAAAGAAAATTAAAGCGAAAACTGCTAATACGGCAAATAGCGCTATCAATATTTTTTGAAGCGATGACGATTTTTTTTCTTCTAAGCCGATGGCCATATTTTTATAAATTAAAAATAATTAAGAATTATCAAACCGAATTTTAGTAAGAAGGAACCATTAGAGTCAAGCTGAACGGCATGCTGCCTGAAGCAACCTTGCCATTTTTACTAGAAGAAACCGATGCCTGGGTGGAAAAACTAAGCTCTGTTACATTGGTCAACAACGCCTGGCTCTCCAGGTCTGCTAGCAAAATCTTAAAAGATGCGTAAGACCCTGACAAGCTTAAATTAAATTGGTTTTTTTTGATTCTTTCAGAAGATCCTCCAGGGCTTTGAGTATTATCTTTAATATTCCAGCTAGTGGAACCGGAGATGGAACCCAGATTCATCCCATTGGCTATGCATCTATCCTGGAAAAAAGAATACATTTTGGGAAGGAACATCGGATCGTTTGAAGAAAAATTAACATCTATTTTTTCTTTTATTTGCTCCCAATTGTTTTTTTCCAACTCTTTATAAGCGCTGATGATGCTGGCGTGGTAATTTTTAAGGTTATTCAGTTCCGCGGTTTTGGCTTCGTATCCTTTTTCTTTTTCCGAAAAACCGCCTTTGCCTGAATAAAGAGGAAGAACAAGATAGAAAAAAATCGCAATAGCGCCTATGAAAAAAATAACGCTTAATAATAATACGGGTTTTTCATTGCTGTTCATATTGTTTATTTAAATATCGCTGGCTGGAGGTTAAGGGTCAAGCTAAAGCCAACCCCTCCCTCTCCGGCCATTCCGATATTGGAGACATCAAAGTTTTTTATAAAATTTGTTTTGTTTTGGAATATTTCAATTTGCTGGATCAGACTTTGGAAACTTTCCGTCTGGCCCGATAAAACAGCTTTAGGTTCGTCTGATTTTAAGTTCAAAGACAAGCTTGTAAAATAAACCTTCGGATGAATGCTGCCCTCAAATTCTTGAAAAAATTTAGAAGCTTTTAAATTCCCTTGATAAAGCGTTTTGAAATCTTTTATCTTGGTTTCAGCGGCTTTAACATCAGATTCAATATTGCTGATTGTTTTGCCATCTTCTACAGACTGGCCCTGTTTAACGATTTGAGCGTCAATGTCTCCTATCTCTGTATCAAGTTTCTTTATAAAATAAAATTTCAAGGCTAAAAACAAAATCATTGACAAAAGCAGCAAAACAAAAGAAAAATAAAAAAGAAGCGTCTGCCATAACGGCTTTTCTTCTTTTTGAGGAGCGACTTCAATGGCCATATGCTTATTAGCGGGTAAGGGGTTGCAAGCCGGTTAAGGCCGCAAATCCAAGCCTGCGATTTAAATTTTATTTATTTATTACTCAAAACCTTTAAGGGCCTCCCCAACGGCTATCGCGAAAGCGGGGCCCATTTTTTTAATATTTTTTTCCAAAGCCGGAGGATAAAAAATATCAGCGAACGGATCGGCCAATTTTACCAAAATATCATTAAACTCTTCCTTAATGCTTTTTTGGAAATATTCCAAAAGCCCGGGCAAAAGAGCCGTGCCTCCAGCGATAATGATCTCTTCCGGACGCCTTTGCTCTGACTTGGAAAAACTTTTTATTACTTTTTTAATCTCAATAATAATAGAATCCAAAATCGGCATTAAAACTTTAGCCGTATCTCCTCCGCTTGGAAACAAAACGCCTTTTTCCATTTTTATTTTTTCGGCTTCCGGCATTTCAACTTGCAAAGCCTTAGATAAGGCAAAGGTAAGATCTTTTGAAGCGGCATCAAAACTAAAACTGGTTTTTAATATTCCCTTGTCAACAATACTGACAGTTGTGCTCTGCGCGCCGATATCCACTAAAAAGGCTGTTGTTTTATTATTTCTGACCAGCGACCGCTGAAGCGCAAAAACCTCCGCTTCCAAGAATTCTATTTCCAGCCCTGCTTTTTTAGCTGTTTCTTTATACTGGTTCACTGCCACGGTAGGCACAGCAAGCAAAAGAATTTTATTTCTTTCCTTATCAGGAGCATGCTTTGTTAAAAGCTGCCAATCAAGAACAACTTCGGAAGTCGGCAAGGGAATATACTTCCTAGCTTCAAACTCAACCGCTTGCGGAATTTCTTTCGCAGTCATTTGGGGAAGCTCAAAGGTGGTAAAAAAAGTGGCAAAATCAGGCAAAGAAAAAATTGCTTTATTTGTTTTTATATCGGCTTCTTGAATTATCGCCCTCAAAGCCCTGGAAACATCATTAGTGGATAACAAAAGCGTATTTTTATTAAAGGTCCTGAATGTTTCTTTGTAGACAGCGTCCATTCCCAGCTCGCCGTAATTT
>CAIMDX010000002.1 GCA_903839905.1 uncultured bacterium | reverse complement strand
GTGCAAGCTTTTTTGTTGATTTTTTTACTTTATTTTATCTGATACACGAATATTGAGTAGCCGATTTTGGTTAAGGGCGGTTCGTATTGGTCCAGCCAGTTGTATTTATTTGTCGGTTGGTCATAACCCATTACAGCCTTAGCTCTTTGGCCTTGCATTTGGTTGGCTGAAACGGCAAAGTAACTGCCCTTGGGCAATTCTAGAAAAGATTGGTTATTATTATCCCAATTTATATATTTGTCGCCTAAGTAATAAGCAGGGTCGCCGCCGCCGAAGTAATCAAGATAGATTTTATTCACGCCATTATCTTGCATCCAAATATCCAGGCGCTTCAAGTCTTGGCCCCAGTCCAAATTGGAGTCAACGGCAATTTTATATCCGTTATCCGGCCCCCCGGCTAATTCGTTATAATAAGCCAGATAGTGTGGAAAGATTGAGAGGGAAGAGAAGACAAACCAGGCTAAGAGAGCGGCAATAACGCCTTTGGCTATTTTTTTATTTTTTTCGCTTTTAATCCCTTTCAAAAATTCAACCAGTCCGAAAACGACAAGCATATATGTAAAAGCGAAAGTCGGCAGAATATGGCGTAGACCGATATTCAAGTTTCCAGTCAGGCTGGTGAACCAGTAAATTCCCAAAAAGACAAGCATCGCGAAAAAGTCAAAATATCTTAAAATCCAATCTCTCAATTTGGGCCAAGTGTTTTTAAAGGCATTATTTTTGATAAAGCAAAAAGCAAGCCAAATTAAAACAATCAGAGTTAAAACATGGAAAGCCGTGGGAACCTTGAACAAATATAGGGTTGGGAAATAGTCAATTCTGCTTTGGGCGGAAACCGTGCCCATAAAATAAGTAGTGTTGCCGGTGCCGGTGCGGTTGGTGGCCATTTCAAGGCCGAGTAAGTATTGCGCCCAGGGCCGCAGCATCGGCTGTCCAGCCATAAAGATATCAAGGTTTTTAAGAGCAGCCGGCAGTTTTGGCATATCGTTTAAGGTTATTTTCGTATCGTTCAGCTGTTTTTCGTAAGGATAATGGGCAATATTGAATTGATAGACCGGGCCGATAACGAAAATCAATCCTATCAAGCCGGCAGCCACCGACAGCAGGCAATAACGCAAAAGGTTTTTAAAGTTTTTTTCTTTAAGCCAGGCGTAAACCAGGGTTATTATTACAAAGAAAGGAATGAGAAGAATAAGCGAGAATTTAAGCAGCATGGCTATGCCGAAGATCAGACCGGCTACTATCACATTTTTCCAGGAAGGTTTTTTCAGAAATTGCAGCCAAAAATAAGTGGCGATAACCGCGCCGAAACTGGCGCCGACATCGGTGGTGACCAGCCGTCCGTTAGCCATAAAATTCGGACAAAAGACAAAAAGCGCCAGTAGGAATAGGGCCGGTCCAGCGCCCATTAATTTTTTGGCCCAGAAATAAAGGAATATCCCTAAGAGAATTAAGATCAGAATCGGCCCTAACCGTGCAAAAAACATTATTTGGTCAGGATTATTTCCGGAATGATAGAGGAGCTGGTCGCCGAAATTATATTGTAGCCACCACGGTACAGGCGCTCCGTTTTCCCAATCCTGTTTCGGGAAATTCAGATGCAAGAACATTAGCGGCAGTGCGGCGATGTCTTTTATCAGCGGCGGATGTTCAGGGTTAAGCCGGTAATCTTGCTTGGCCAGATACGAATATCCCGCGCCGATATGAGCTTTTTCGTCAAAGGTCAGGGTATCGTTGGCAATACTGGCAATGGCCAGACAGGCCATAATCACCAAGAGGCCGGCGGCCAAAAAATTAGCTAAGCGGTTTGTCATATTTTTTAAAGATTATTTATATTAATTTTATAAATCCAAATTTTATCCTCCACTTGGAGGGTTCCGTTGGGATATTTTTCCAGCAGTTTTAAGAAATCATCTTGATTGTTTTCCATCATCAAAATTAAAGCCGGCTTATCGGTGTTGATAGAATCAATGCTTTGAGGCCAGAGGTATTGGATATTTTCGTTGTCTTTGCCGGTTAAAGCAATCAGTTTTACAGTTTGGACCGGCAAATCGCCGCCGTACATGATTACATATTTTTCATAGCCAGAAGGACTGTTTTTGAGAAAATTTCCCATGGTTACCAAATCTTTGGAAAAAGCGTTTTTAGTTTCAGGATTTTGAGCCCATTGGAAGAAATAGCGGTAAATGGGAAAAGCGCTGGCGTATGCCAAAAAAATAACAACAATAACGGTTAATATTTTTTTTGATTTGACCGCCAGTTTTAATTTTTCGTAAGCGAAACTTCCGCCGAGAGCAGCCAGAATATAAGCCGCGGGAAGAGTGCCGATGACCCGTAAAGCGTGAGGCATTCCTTCATAGGTTAAGGCTCCTGGAAGGATCATGGTAAAAAACCAAATGAATAAAGTTGCGTAAGGTAAAAATTCCGTCCAATTTTTTTCTTTCAAAGCCTTGAAACTGTTTTTGAAGAGAAGAAAAAACCCAATCAGAAAAAGAATGCCGATTGGCCAAAACAATTGAGGATCGCCTGAATAATTGTGCCGCATATTGGGATCGCCGTAGATATTGAACATGGCCAAGTGCCTGCCCAAGCTTTCCAGAAAAGCGGCAGCTGGATTCGGCTGGGAGAAAACGGAGATTCCGCCGACCCGTCCGAAGAAATCCTGCATATGGCCGAACAAAAAATAAAGCCCGATGGGCAAGGCGGTAAAAAATGTCGCCAAAAGCATCAGTGATGATCTGCCTAAAAATTTTTTGACGGTTTTTTCTTTGCGGCAAGCCAGCCACCAGAAAAAGAGAACGGAGAATAAAATGACCGGCGCCAATCTGAAAGAAGTGTAAGTATAGAAACCAATCCCGAAAGTTATGCCCGAAGCCAGGAAAGGCCACCAATTTTTTTTGCGCATTCCTAAAAATAAAAAATAAAAGCTGAAGCTTAAGACAAGGGGCAGCATAATGGCCCGGAAGT
>CAIMDX010000001.1 GCA_903839905.1 uncultured bacterium | reverse complement strand
GTCATTGGGATTTGGGGCTTTGTTAGGCTAATTAGTAATTTAGGTTTCATCAATTTTGCTTATAATTTTTGTCATGTTATTATAATTATAAATTTTATAAGAAGTTTAACTTTAAAGATTATGACCACTAAAAATTTAAATAAAAAAATAAAAACTGGAAAGGAGGTAACAGAAGAAACCACTTTAGCGGAAATATTACAGAGGGCTGGAGCGGAGGAAATTTTGGCCAAATATGAATTGCCTTGTCTGTCCTGCCCGTTCGCCAAAATGGAAATGGAGCAGTTGAAAATAGGCGATCTTTGCCGGCAATACGGGATTGATTGCAAAAATCTGCTTAAGGATTTGAATAAATAATTTTTAAATGACTAGCGGCAAAAAGCAAGCATTTTTAATATTAAGTTTTTTAGTTTTAGTTAATTTAGCGGCTTGGCAAGCCGTTTTTTATTCTCATTTTTTAGTTGAAAAAATGGAGGTTGTTTTCTTCAATGTCGGACAGGGAGACGCTATATTCATCAAGACTCCGCAAGGCCATCAGATTCTTATTGACGGCGGGCCGGACGCGGCAATTTTGGAAAAATTATCGCAGGAACTTTCTTTCTGGGACAGGGATCTGGATATGATTATTTTGACCCATCCCGACAAAGACCATTTGTTCGGAATATTGGAAACTTTAAAAAATTATAAAGTTGAAAATATTATTTGGTCCGGTTTAGCGGCGGAGAATACAGCCGAATTCAAAGAATGGCAAAAGTTCAAGGAAGAAGAACTTAAGGAAGGGGCCAAGGAAATAAAAGTTTTGGCAGGCCAGAAAATTATTGCCGGAAGTGCGGCATTTTCAATTCTTTCTCCTTTTTCCGGCCAGGATAAAACAAAGAATGAAGATAACGAAGATTCTTTGGCGTTGAGGTTGGATTTTAAAAATAACAGTTTTATTTTTTGTGGAGATATTGGATTTTATGAAGAGCAAAAAATGATAGAATCTTCGGAAAATATTTTCGCGCAGGTTTTAAAAGTAGCGCATCACGGATCAAAATATTCCACTTCGCAAAATTTTTTAGATAAAGTTTCTCCTAAATTTGCGATAATCCAAGTCGGCAAGAACAGTTACGGCCACCCCGCGAAAGAAGTTTTGACCAGGCTTGAAAAATCTGGTATCAATATCCTTAGGACGGACATCAATGGCGATATCAAAGTGGTCGCGGATGGAGAAAATGTTGAGATAAATGATGGAAAATGATAGTTAATTTCTAAATAAATCCCAATGCCCAACAAAATCCCAATTTCTAAAACCCAAAACGAAAAAATTGGTCATTAGGGTTTAGGATTTGGTTGGGCATTGGTCATTGGGATTTGGGGCTTCGTTAGGTCAATTAGGATTTTAGTTTTTTAATAATAAATTAAAAATTAATAAGATTATGGTTGAGTTTCCTATATTTAAAACAAAAATTGAGGGTTCTCCCCGTTTTGATTTGGCCGATCCCAAACAGAGAGGGGAGTATTTCCAATTAAAAGCTGGGCTTGAGATAGAAAAAATGAAAAAATATCTTGATGGCGGGAGCACTTTTATCGCTTATCTTTTAGGCAAAAAGAATTCCGGCAAGGGCACTTATTCCAAAATGTTCGGAGAAATTTTCGGCAAGGAAAAAGTTTTTCATTTATCAATAGGCGATATGATAAGAGGCGTTGACAAAGAACTTAAATCCAGCGAGCAAAGAGAGTCTTTGATAAAATTTATCAGGGAAAATTATCGCGGCTGGATGTCGCCCGATGAGATTATTGAAACATTGGAAGGCAGAAGCACTTCCAAACTTTTGCCAACGGAATTGATTTTAGCCATTGTTAAAAGGGAGATTGCTAAAAATAAAGGCAAGGTTATTTTTGTAGACGGCTTTCCGAGAGGCTTGGACCAAGTGGCTTTTTCCTTGTTTTTCCGCGATTTGGTGGACTACCGCCAAGATCCGGATGTCTTTGTTTTGATCAGCGTGCCTGATATGGCCATTGAAGAAAGGATTAAATGGAGATTGATCTGTCCAAAATGCAATACTTCCCGCAATTTAAAGCTTTTGCCCACTAAATTCATTGGCTATGACGAAGCTAAAAAAGAATTTTATCTGGCCTGCGACAATCCGGAGTGCGGCAATGTTAGAATGGTAACCAAAGAAGGGGACGAGTTGGGCTTGGACCCTATAAGGGAAAGGATTAAAATAGACCAGGAGCTTTTGGAAAAAGCTTATCAGCTTTACGGAGTTCCCAAGGTTTTATTAAGGAATGCCGTACCGATAGACAAAGCTGAAGAATATGTGAACGATTACGAGATTACGCCCCAATATGAATACACTTGGAACGAAAAAGAAAAGAAGGTTGAAGTTATTGAAAATCCTTGGACAATATTAGACGATCAAGGAATCGCTTCTTTCAGCTTATTAGCGCCTCCGGTGGTGGTTTCATTGTTAAAACAACTAGTTACTGCTCTGGGGCTATAAAAAGCCTAGGAAGAGCCTTTAAAAGCGCCGTACAGGCGCTTTTAAATTGGGGAAGACTTAGCAAAAAGGTTTTTTGTATTTCGCGGGTTATTTTTAATGTTTAACTTTTTAAATCCCAATGACCAAATCCCAAGGCCCAACCAAATCATAAATCCCAATGACTAATTTTTTCGTTTTGGGTTTTAGAATTTAGGATTTGATTGGGCATTGGACATTGGGGCTTGGGATTTGATTAGAAATTAGGAATTAGAAATTACGACGCTTTCTCCTTGACCTCTTCTCTTCAGAGGGGGATAATAGTGTTAGTCTTGTGCTTTTAAAAACAGGAAAAGCAGCGCCTCCTTGGGAATTGGAAGCTCCTGACGAGGTCCTGCTTTTTTGAGAAGATTCCGGCACAAAGCTCTTTTTATGGGAGCTCGCATGTCCAACCGCTTTGGCGGTTGGACGAGGGCACCCACCTGGATTTTTTCCGGAGTCTTTCTCTGAATCGCAGGACCACAAAAGACCGTCTATAAAAGGGCGGCTTTTTGTTAGGCGATTTTCAATTTCTAATTTCTAATTGACCTAATTGATCTAATGAAATCCCAATGACCAAATCCCAAGGCCCAACCAAATCCTAAATCCCAATGACCAATTTTTTCGTTTTGGGTTTTAGGAATTGGGATTTGGTTGGGCATTGGGGCTTGGGATTTGATTAGAAATTAGAAATTAGGAATTAGAAATTAAAACCCCGTACATTTCCGTACGGGGGCTAGGGGTTAATTTAGCATCAGTTTAGAGATGATTATCCCATTGATATTTTCCCTTCTTTTTCTATTTTTCTAAGAAACAATTCTATATCTTGGGAGCGGTAAACGCGGTAGTTGTTAATGGGATTTCTTAAGGCTTTTAGCTTGCCGGCTTTATCCCAATTTCTGACGGTGAGGGGGGTCACTCCGAAGAGTTTTGCCACCTCTTTGACCGTTAAATATCTTTTATCTTTCGGAATGCTTATATTTAGTATTCTTATGGGAATGTTTTTACTTGGCATAATATTATTCTTTATTAATGTTTATTATAGTTTAAGGTTAATAAACCTTGATAAGATTATGATAGTATAATCTAAAATCAATGTCAATCTACCAGACTTGGTAATCGGTTAATCCGCGTAAAGGAGTGACTAACTGATTCTGCAATCGTAGGGGTTTAACCCCTATTGTATTCTCCGATTGAGGAGGGGTTAGACCTCTATTGCCGATGGCTGTTTTGGGAAGGATTGAGAGGAGAAAGACGGTTGGGATACAGAGGCTTGCAGAGAATTAATTCAGGCAGAGAATTTTAGTAGGAAGGCGGTGTAAAATTTGCTTGGCAAATTAACATCATGAAAATAATTTTTAGTATTTTCATGATGTTGGGTTTTCCACAGTTTGACATATCAAAAAAAGTGCTAGAATAAAGATAATCTCGGGTGCCGAGAAATGCTAAAAAGCTTTAGTAATATAGGCAAAAAAGAAAAATCGTTTTCATGGCAATAAATTACATAAACAGCTCAAAAAAGATCTCCTCTCGCGACGCCACAATGTACTTTGGGTACAGTTCGGATCATGTTGCTTATTTAATTAGGAACGGGAAAATCAACGGCAAAAAAATCTATACAAAAGAGGCTTGGAAAGTATCTAAAAAAGAGCTGTTAAATTATCTTAAAGAGAAGAATAAAATAGATTCCCGCGGAGGCCTTTTTAGCCTTTTTAAAACAGCTAAATATTTTTTCAAAAAATATCTTTCTTTAAAAGAAGCGTCGGTGATCTCCGGTTATGATCCGGACTATATCGGCTATCTGATTAGGCAGGGAAAATTGCGCGGCAAAAAGTTTTATTCCGGCGCCAGCTGGGTGACTACCAGGGATGCGGTTAAAAGCTATCTTGACAATAAGCAGCCCAGAAAAAATAAAAAGACAATGTCTTTTTCTTTTCCTTTTTGGAAGGAAGAAAAATATTTTTCTTTTAAAATTTCCAGGCTTAGCTTTATTCTTGCCTTAATTGTCGTTTTTTGTGTCAGTTGGATAGTTTTAGCCGATTCAAATCAAAACCAAAATCAAGTTGTGAATATCTATCCGGCGCAAATTCAGAATACTTCGGAAAATGTTTCAACTTGGAAAAATGCGGAAAAAATAAAAGGTCCGGCCGATGCGGATCCGGACGGATCGCTTGAATATTTTTCCGAACAGAATTCAGCTATCTATAGCGGAGGCATCGGCAGCTTGTTCCTTTCTTTTTTTAATGAGACAGAATTTGATTTGGATGCGGACAGTTTCAGCGGTAAGCTCAAGGGAGCGGTTGGAAGCAGCGACAGTACTTCAAGCAATGGCGTAGAAGATAGTGGCGTGAATAGCGGGAATGGAACCGCCACCGAAGAAACTTCCACCGAGGAGGTTATTTCCAATCAAGAAAACAGCAATGGTCAAAATGCAGAAGTACAAGCAGGTCAAAATACTAATCAAGAAACTAATCCTTCAGGAGAAAATAATATTTCCAGCGGGGAGGAAGCAGGGCAGGCAAGCTCTTCAGCCTCCAGTACTGTTGAAGGCGCGCAAACAGAGATAAAAGAAAATAGCGGGGACCAAAACCAAGGCCAGCCTCAAGTCCAAGTTCAGCCTGAAAATCAAGAGCAACAAACTCCAATCCAAGAAACCGGCGCTAGCGCCGGCCAAACTTCTTTTTTTGATAAAATAAAAGGATTGTTTGGGAAATCAACCGTGAAAGCGGATGAGCTTTTAAATTTTAAAGAAATATCCCAGAAAGGATTCGTTTCCGCGAAGATAAAAATTTCTTTAGCTTCGGGAATTAAAAATTCCGATATTATTCCAGTTGACCAGCAAACTTCTGCAGCGTCGGGTCAAGGTTTTTGGGAAAAGATCAAAGGCGTTTTTGGTTTTTTAAAAAAACAATTGCCGCAAGTCGCCAAAGCGCAGAGAGACTCTGGTTCCCCTATAGAAAATACTGTCATTGAAAATTCAACGGGAACAACCACGGAAACGGCCGCAAACGGCGGGCAGAAGATAAAACAGCTTGGACAAGGCGAGCAAGGGCAGCCAAATAATAATGAACAAAATGGCGATTCCGCTTCTTTCGCCACCGCTAGCGAAACAACAACCATCAATTTGCCGGCCGAACCAACAGAAGGATCACAAACGCTAGAAGAAACAGTTGTATCTAATCCCGATGATAAGATTGTAATTTGGTATTCGTTGGACGGGCAGAGATGGGAAAAACTTCATACTATTTCCCAGGATTATTTTTCTAACGATTCTAACGGCGGCTATTTTTCTTTTGACGCGCCATTTTTGAACTCTTGGAAAGATATTGAAAATCTTCAAATTAAAATTGAAGGCGCAACCGGAGGAAATATTATTTCTCTTATCTATCTGGACAGTTTCTGGGTTGAGGCGGAATACCAGGAAGGAAATACTTTAAAAGGCTTTGAATTAAGACCGTTGAAGAGCGACTGGAAAGTTGATGAAGAGCCGACTTTTGAATTAGTCAAACAAGAGCCAGAGATTGCTTTAGGCCAGCAGCTGTTAGCCAGTATCAGATCTGTTTTAGGTATCGGAGACGGAAACACTAATGAAGATCAGCCGCAGATAGAGGCGGACATATCAAGTCCGAAACAATATGAAAATTCCGGCAAAGAGAACTTAGAGCCGGAAAAAATCGTTGGCGAACCTATTAAAGAAAAAAAAGAAGAAAAAAGATTGGTCAAAATTCCCAAAGAATCTTTTAACGGGCCGGGCCAATATACTTTTTCAATGATTGTTGGCGACAGCGGAAAATCCTATAATTTTGATTTGGATTTTTCCTGGGGAGTTTTGGCCATCAACATGAACAAGTCTATATATTTGCCTGGAGACAAAGCATTTTTACAGATGGGCGTTTTGGACGACAAAGGAAATACTATTTGCGATGCCGATCTGACCATGGAGATTATCGCGCCGGACGGAGCAAAGACGATTTTGTCTACGCAAAGCACTTCGTTTAAGGAAAATTATCCAGAGGCTGCGACCACTACCGATGCGACGACCTCAAGCGTTATTGCCAAGACCAGCGGGATGGCCAGTATTGCTTCGTCAAGCGAGGAAGGGACCGTTACTACCAGCGAGACAAACGGTAATAGCCAGGTCAGTGAAGAAGAGCAAACAACAACTATTGAAACCACGACCACGGAGATGGAGAAAGCAACCACTTCTTCTGTAATCACCAGTTCGGAGGAAGGTAATCAAACAACTACAGAGCAAACAATAACGGAACAGGCGGCCACCGAACAAACTATCACGGAACAAGCTACTGGGCAGGAAGAACAAACACAAGGGCTTGTGCCGGAAGAACCGTCTGCCAATGTCATTGACAAATTATCAAACATTTTTAAACTCTCTGAGGCTAGAGCCGAGGAAAATGGAACTTCGTCTTCTGCGGAAACGGAACAGGAAATAATAAATAAGGGCGTTATTGAAAATAATCCGGAATGCGGCCCGAGCTCAGTTACTAACACTCCGGATTATTTCGCTTATTACGATATCAACAGCACCGGAACTTACCAGATAAAACTTACGGCCGTCAGTAAAAATGGGACGCATGAGATCACTGATTCATTTGAATCCAGGGACTGGGTGCCTTTCGATGTGGAAAGAATGGCTCCAACTAGGATCTATCCGCCGGCTGTTTATCAAACAACAATAAAAATAAAAGCCAACCAGGACTTTTCCGGCCAGATTAAAGAAAATATTCCTTTGGGATTTGAGATTGATAATATAGAGTACAGCGTCAACAATGAATTGTCGTTTTCCAGCCCGCTTATTTCAAATTCTGCCGATGCTCAAGTGATTGAATGGCCAGCCGATTTTAAAAAAGATGATCTTATAGAATTGAATTACCAATTTAGGGCGCCCAATATCAGCCCTTATTCGTATTTATTGGGCCATTTGGAATTTTACGATAGCTCTTCAGCGGATCCTAGCCAGATCTATTTTTCCGAATTAAGATCGTGGCAGATTGCGGCCGACGCGGTTATCTCATTTGTTGGCGTGGCGGATTATGACAGCGCTTCAACCACTACGGCGCTTTGCGCCAAGCCAACCAATACTACCACCAGCGACATTATGTTTGCTCTGGTTATGCGCGGTGCAACTACCACTAATCCAAACAGCGTTCCTACTGGCTGGACTTTGCTTGGGAGCAACTCAACGACCCATCTTTGGAAACTATATTACAAAATGGCCAGCAGTACTGAAGCCTCAGGTTATACTTGGGAATGGGCAAAAGCTGGAAAAACAGCGATAACGATCGCCACTTATCGGGGAGGATTTAACACCACAAATCCAATAAGCGCCACTTCCACCACCGCTTATAAAACCAGCGACACGAATGTGATCGCCACCACTACGGCTGCGTTGCTCAACTCGCCTTTGCTGTTTTTTGGTTCGGTTTATGCCACGGCAGCTAGGACATTTACGAAGCCATCTGTTCCGACTTCTAATTGGGTGGAAAATAGTGATAATGGTTCTACCACCTCCTGTCTTTGGCGCGAGACGGCCAGTATGACTTGGGCCAGCTCGGGAGCAACGGGGACTACGAGTGCCACTGTCAGCGGCGCTGCTATAATAGTAAAACAAGCTTTTGCGGTAGCGCTCAACCCTTCAAATGTAGATGTGTCCGGAACCATTTTTACTGATGAAGGATCAACCACTTCCACGGTCGGCTCGGTCATCAACTTGGCAGTTAATGGAGTGTTTACTGCCTCTACCACGGCCTCCACAATTAACGGATCGTATACGCTAAGCACCGGTACTACCACCATGGCCGCCGGAACCGTTTTTACCGTTTATACTTCCAACGATTCCGAAGAAGCCAATACTATCACCCGTTCCGGCACTGCCAGTATCACCGGCCTTAACCTCTACAAAAACCATATCATCGTCCGCCACGAAGACGCCGGCCCAATCACTATTGCTGACTTGGATAAGTACGATTCCGACCAGAACGCTTACATGCTATATGTCGCCAGCTCCACTGCCGGCACCTTGACCGCCAGTTCCACTAATTCCGAGTTTTTTGTCTGGACCGGCAAAACTTTTTCTGTAGGCGCCATTTCCGGAGCCATCTCTCTGACTGATGTGGACATCAACGGTACCTTCACGGCCACGAGCACCCAAACCATTTCCGTTTCCGGAAGCTGGGATGCCACGGGCGGAACCTTTACGAGCGCATCTTCCACCGTGAATTTCACCGCCACTTCTTCCAAGACTATCACCACCAACGGAAGCTCTTTCTACAACTTGACCTTCAACGGCTCGGGCGGCGTTTGGAACATGAACGATGCGGCGACCACGACTAACAATCTGACCATGACTGCGGGCACAGCGTCCTCAACCTCCAACATGAATGTCTTGGGAGGAACCGTCTCCGGCAATGGAACCCTGAACTGGACTGCAGGTACTTTTCTAGTAGATGGTACCGGAAACTTCGGAGGCACCACGGCCTGGTCGTTTTACAATTTGACCTTGGGGATGGAAGCGGAGCGGCTACTATCACTGCCACCAGCTCTGGCGCCATCACTGTGTCTAACGATATGTCTGTAGCTACCAGCCAAATCTTAAATGGAACTAAGAGTTTTACTGTGAGCGGTGGAGATGTTACCGGGGATGGAACGATTAGTTTGACTGCAGGGACTTTCTTAGTGGACGGCACCGGCAACTTCGGCGGAACAACGGCTTGGTCGTTTTACAATCTGACTTTCGGGGATGGAAGCGGAACAGCCACTACTACAAATACGGCCAGCGGAGTAACAACCACTGTTTTTAATATTTTAACCATTGCCTCTAACCAGGTCTTGGATGCCGGGACCAATACTTGGGAACTCTCCGGAGCCGGCACGCCATTTGTAAAAATGGGAACTTTTATTTCGTCTGCCTCTACAATCAAATATACTTCCACTTTTTCAACAAACATTACCGCCGCCACTTATTATAATCTTGAAGCAAATTCTTCGTACGCGGAAGCGGATAATATGATATTGAATAATAGTTTTGAAAATTTATCGGCTGGCTGGGCGGATAACTGGACGCGGGATGATACAACTATTTTTACGGTTGACACGGGAAGTTTGGGCGCGTATCCGGCAAAAACAAACAGTTTAAAAATCGTTCCAGACACTCCGGCGAGCGGCCAAAATGCTTACACGGCAACAGTTGCCGTTGATCACACTAAAACTTATATTTTTAGAGCTTTTGTAAATTTAGAAAATTATGTGGGAGGCAAACTTGATATTAATATTGAAGAGTGGGATTCAGGCGATGGCTGGGTTTCGGCGCAAAATGCAAAGTTAATGAACTCGGCTGGCGCAGATCGGTTCGCGTTTGAATATACTCCGACATCAGCAAATGTCGCTAAAATTAATATATATATTAAAACTTATACGACTTCAGATTTTACGGCCTATGTTGATGAATTAGAATTATTTGAAAAAGCAGATTTGAATACCGGAGCAAAAATATCAATGACCTTTGACGATGGCCGAGCCGGTCTTTATGATAACAGAAATATTTTCAGTAGCCGTAATTTTCCTATCACTTGGTATATTGTAAATGGTTTTGTTTTTGATAATAGTTCTGATGCTAATTATGCAACATGGGCAAATATTAAAGCGGTCCATGACGATTATGGCTGGGAAATTGGAAATCATACTAAAAACCATACAGACCTTTCAACTGCAGATGAGGCAACAATAGTTACTCAAGTTAGCGAAGGCGCTTCAGGCATTGAAACAGAGATTGGAGAATACCCAAAAACCCTTGCCTATCCTTATGGCGTTTATAACGCGTTAGCAAAAGAAATTTCAGCGCGGTATTCTTTGGCCGGGATTAATTATCAGAATAGCGAAGTTAGAAATTCATCACCGTATGACCAAGGCATGAAGCTTGCTCGCGCCGCCATAGAAAACACAGATAGCTTGGCGACGGTTGAAGGCTATATTGATAACGCTATTGCGAACAATGATTGGTTGATTTTAGGTTTTCATAACCTGGTTGAAAGTTCGCCGACTCAATATCAATGGACAATATCGGATATGGAGAGCTTGCTTGATTATATTAAAGGAAAAGAAGAGAACGGCGATTTATCAATTACAACAGTTGAGGGAGGGATACAGAAAACTTCTCCGATTTATACTCTTGGAACTGCACCCGGGCAGACGATAACAGTGAATAATAATTTTGCCGTGGAAAATATTGGCGGCGGTAATGTTACTGCGGCAACTTATAATCCGACTATTGATGTGAACGGCAATGTATCCATTGCGGCCAGTTCCACTTTGATCGCTTCCGGTTCGTCGTCGTTCACCGTGGCCGGCAACTGGGCCAATGCGGGAACATTTACTAATTTGGCCGGTACCGTCACTTTTGACGGAAGCGGCACTTCCACTTTTTCGGGAGCGACCAGATTTTACAATTTGACATCAAATACCGCGAGCAAAGTTTTGCAGTTCACTGCCGGTACCAGCGCCACCACCACCGTGGACGGTACTCTGGCTTTGAACGGCCAGGCGTGCGATACCATGATTAAACTTCGTTCCACCAACACTAACAGCCAGTGGTACCTCAACGCCCTCGGCACCACCACCGTCAGCTATGTTGATGTCCAGGACAGCAATGCTATAGGCAGTGTAGCAACGATCAGTGCGATGAGCTCAAAGAGCTCGGGCAATAATACCAAGTGGAGTTTCAGTGGAGGATCTTGTTCCGCTAATTTTTTCGGAACAGTCTTTACCGACGAAGGCATTACAACATCTACTGCCGGTTCGGTCATCAACCTGGCCATTGACGGAGTTTGGACCGCTTCTACCACAGCATCAGCAGTTGACGGTTCTTACGCTTTCTATAACTTGACCATTCCAGCCACCTCTACTGTTATCACCGTTTATTCGGAAAATGCCTCTGAATACGGCAACACTGTCACCCGTTATGCAGGTGGCGGAGACATTACAAATTTAAATATTTACAAGAACCACATAATTGTCCGCAGTGAAGACGGTAATCCAATCACCATTGCTGACTTGGACAAGTACGATTCCAGTAACAGCGAAGATATGCTCTACGCCGCCGATTCCGGGGCCGGTACTCTGACTGCGAGTTCCACCAACTCGGAGTTTTTTGTCTGGGCTGGAGACACTTTTTCAACCAACGGAGCAGGAGGAGCAGTTTCCCTGACCGATGTGGACATCAACGGCACATTTATCGCCACTTCCACCCAAACCATCACGGTGTCCGGATCCTGGGATGCCACGGGCGGAATCTTTACCGCAGCCAATTCCACAGCCAACTTTACTTCTACTGCCACAGGCAAGACCATCACGGTCAACAATAATTCTTTCTACAACTTAACTTTTAACGGTTCCGGCGGAGGCTGGACCTTGCAGGATGCAGCTACGACGACCAACGATTTGACCGTGACTGCGGGCACTGTCATTTCCGATTACAATATGGCCGTGCTCGGCGGAGATGCTTCCGGCAATGGCATCTTATTATGGGGAAGTAACTTTCTTGTTGACGGAACCGGTAATTTCGGAGGTTCTTCTAATTGGAGTTTCCACGATTTGACTTTTGGGGACGGTTCGGGCGCGGCAATAACAACAAACATCGGATCGGGGACAATTATGATCTATGGAAATTTAACCATCGTTTCTAATCAAGTTTTGAATGCAGGAGGCAGTATTTGGAAGTTGGCAGAGTCTGCAACTCCTTTTGTAATTAACGGAACATTTAATGCCCAAACTTCAACCATCGCTTATATAGGAGTTCAAGATACTAATATCACCGAAGCTTCTTATTATAACCTTCAGCTTGACCCTTATTATGTTTTTTCCGACAATTTTGAAACTAATAATCTTGTCCCTCCTTGGGATGGAGCATTTGCTCCCGGGGGCAGTATTTTGCAGGCTACTTCCACCCAAGCTTATACAGGAACTTACAGTTTAGGATTTAAAGTGGGAGTAGCAGATGGGCGTGCTATGGTTGAAAAGGACTATGTTGGACAGGCAAAAACATCTATCACAGATTTCTATATGTACATTCCTTCGGACTTTAGCTGGGGAACGGCGAGCGTTTTTACCATTTTAGGGAATAGCGATAATTTATGGAATGGCAGGTTATCTTTATATGTAGAAGACTGGGGGAATCTCAGGCTGACTTACGCATATTGGGATTCGAGCCAGGGTAACCATTGGACAGACGCTGGGATCAACCTGACCAAGGGTCAATGGCAGAACATTAAAGTGGAGGATTTCGTTGATGCCTCCAATGGTTACATCAAAATTTGGGTTGACGGGAATTTAGTGGTTAACAATTTAGGCATCAATACCGGCAGTACGAACATAGATAATATTTATAGTGGCAGCTCTTGGGCCAACGGAGATCACGGTATCGTTTATCAAGATAATATTTCTTTCTATAATGTTCCGACTTACACATTAGGAACAGCGGGAAGCCAAACGATCGCAGTTACCAATAACCTCACTGTGGGAAATGGAACAAATGGAGTTAAAGTGACGGGAGCTGCCAACAATCCCGTCCTGGATATAGGAGGCAATATTACGATTGCGACCAGTTCGGTTTTGACCGCCCCGATCTCCTCGGCCTTTACCGTGGGTGGCTCCTGGACTAATACCGGGACCTTTACTCATTCATCAAGTACCGTGACTTTTGACGCTGGTTCTATCGGTAAAACAATATCCGTCGGTTCTTCTCTCTTCTATATATTAACCTTCAATGGCAGCGGTGGTGGCTGGACATTGCAAGATGCAGCAACCACTACCAACACCTTGAATGTTACGGCCGGAACCCTGACCTGGGGAGACGGAAACGGTGATAACCTGAGCACCGGAGCAACAACCACCATTGCCAGCGGAGCCACCATGCAATCCAAGCAAGACCTGGCTCAGGGAGATACTATGACCTGGACATCCACCGGCAACATTGCTTTATCCGGCACTTTAGACTTAGGCAAAAACACTACCTTAAACTTTAACTCCGGTTCTTCCGTGCAATACGGTTTAACTAGCGAGACTACCGGCTACTTTGAACTCCAGGGAACGCAAGACGATACCGGCACTGCCACTGCGAACACCAGCGAAACCGTGATTGAAGATACCACCAAGAACTGGACAGCAGACACCCACAACAACAAGGTCGTCCGCATGACCTCGGGCTTAGCTTTTGGCAAGATCTACACCATCACCGACACCGCGGCCAGCACCACCCTGATCAGGGCAGATAACTCGTCGATTAACACCACTGTGACCAGCACCAGCGGAACCACCGTGCTGACGGTCTGTGCGAACACGACTACTTTGATAACGGCCGACGACGAAGGCATCGGCCGTTATCTCCACGACCAGGGCAACACCACTGGCTGGTTCCAGATCGTGGACTCGGTCACTAATGATGCAACCAACTGCGGCGGCAACGATATGGTCAAGATCATTGCCACTCCGACTGTTTCCTTTGCAGGTCTCGGGAACGGCGACACCATCAACATTTCCGACGGCGTCCAGTCTGGAGACACTTACGAGATCCTGGACTACGCAACATTTACGGCCAACGCTACCAACCATGGGTATTTTTATGCCAAGGCCGGGTCAGAGACCCTGATCCGGTATGCGGATGTGTCGGAGATGGGGGCGAATGTGATGAATAAATACGGTCTGTATTTTGTATCGGTTAATGGGGCCGTTGCAAACCAAGGAGTGACCATCCAGAAGTCGAGGATCCATGACGGATATGATGGTGCGTATCTAAGTGGTTCCTTAAATAATAATACTACCAACAGTAAAGGCTTTTCCAATAACTCGATTTATAGCATTAATTCTGTCAGTTTTTTTATACAAACTTCCTCCAATAACAACACCTTTTTTTACAATAATGTTTTCGGGACCGGCAACCTTTTTCTATTATCTGCTTCTAATAATAATAATTTTTATTCAAATATTATTTACGGAAACGCTGTAATATTCTCTTTACAGAATTCTTGTAACAATAATACCTTTTCATCCAACAATATTTACGGTGGAGCTAACCATGATGGTTTCTCTTTACAGAGTTCTTCCAATAATAATATATTCACCTTAAATAATTTTTATGGTGGGGGAAACAGCCTTTGTAATTTTTCATCTTCCAACAATAATAAGCTGGTTTCTAATAGAGCTTATCAAAATACATATGGATTGTATTCCGTCGGTTCCACCGGTACCATCATTATCAACGATAACTACGGCGGTAGCATAGCGAACACCACTGCCGATGTCTACTTCGCCGATACAGCCGCCGGCTCCAACGCCCGTTGCTACAACTGTACTCTGGCCTCTCCCACCAGCACCGCCGGCATCACCACCTCCACCGCGTATTTCATCTCGTACAAGCACAACGGCGTCTCCACCTCCACCGAGGTCTGGGGAGAGTATTCCATCTCTGCGGATACGGCCGAAACCCCGAATGATGAGTCAACCAACAAGTTCAACTATGCCAACAACACTTGGGAAGATTCGTTCACTCCGCATGGCTACTATGGCACCGGAGCCGAAGACACCAACCTAAGTTTCGCCTTTAATGGAGGATCTATGGGGGGTTCCAGCTCTACCGCTTCTTATATGGTCACCGCCAACGCGGTCACTTCCACCTGGACCGTGTACCGTGACGGCACGAGCATCGGCACAGCGACAACTTCCCAACAATTCACCGACTCTGACAACAATGTCCAGTTCACCATTGACACAGCCAGCTATGTCCAGGGAGACACTTACACCTTCGTCGCTTTCAAGGGTTCTGCAAATACTAATACCCAGAAATTCTTAGAGCTGATGCAGGCTGATGATAAGATTACTGTCGGTTCTGGCAAAACCCTGGAAGTTAAAGGAGGCGGCACCGGAGCCAATCAGGATTCGCAGATTTTGCATACCGTGGCCGGAACTTGGGATTGGGATATGACTGGCACTGCCAATAT